>DJPV01000091.1:0-494 GCA_002437435.1 Lachnospiraceae bacterium UBA6403
TCGATCGAGCATCCGCCCATCAGGATCTGCTCATAATCAAATGTATGACCATATACTTCACCGACTTTATCCAGAACCTTCATTGCTTCTGTTACGATCTCAGGACCAATACCGTCACCCTTGATCACTGCTAAATTACATTTCATCTTTTATTCCTGCCTTTCCTTCATCAAGTAATGCAACCTCGCCTCTCGGCTCGGTTTGTGCTGCGCACTATACATTTGAATAACTCTTATGCTATGTGCAAGCAAGCTTGCATAGCATAGAGTTATTTGCATACTTCTTTTCTTTACCAAGTAATGCAACCTCGCCTCTCGGCTCGGTTTGTGCTGCGCACTATACATTTGAATAACTCTTATGCTATGTGCAAGCAAGCTTGCATAGCATAGAGTTATTCAAATGTGCATTACTTGTTATTAATGTAGTTAATCAGGCCTTCATTCTTAATGATCTCCTGCATGAATGGAGGGAATGCCTGACCCTTATACCGGGTA
>DJPV01000091.1:587-1060 GCA_002437435.1 Lachnospiraceae bacterium UBA6403
TTCTCGATACCTTCTGCAGCTTCCGGACACTCAATGATCGGAAGTCCGATATTGATCGAGTTACGATAGAAAATTCTTGCAAATGTATCTGCAATAACACAGCTTACGCCGGATGCCTTGATTGCGATCGGTGCATGCTCTCTGGAGGAACCACAGCCAAAGTTCTTCTTTGCTACGATGATATCTCCTGCTTTTACGTTGTTTACAAATTCCTTATCTATATCTTCCATACAGTGTTTTGCAAGCTCCGCAGGATCTGATGAATTCAGATATCTTGCAGGGATAATAACATCTGTATCTACGTTGTCACCATATTTGTGTACTGTACCATATGCTTTCATTCTGCGTACCCTCCTTAATTATAATCCAAGTTCTTCCGGACTGCTGATCTTGCCTGTGATCGCTGATGCTGCTGCAACAGCCGGGCTTGCCAGATATACTTCTGAATCAACATGACCCATACGTCCTACAAA
>DJPV01000091.1:1149-4944 GCA_002437435.1 Lachnospiraceae bacterium UBA6403
CCAAGACATGGTCCACAGGTAGGAGTAGAAACTACAGCACCTGCTTTTACAAATATCGTCATAAGTCCTTCTTCGATACACTGTAAGTATACTTCCTGTGTTCCAGGGATCACGATAACACGAACACCCGGTGCTACCTTTCTGCCCTTGATGATATCTGCTGCAATACGCATATCTGAGATACGTCCATTTGTACAGGAACCGATCACAACCTGATCAATCTTGATATCGCCAACTTCATCAATTGTCTTTGTATTCTCTGGCAGATGTGGAAATGCAACTGTTGGACGAAGTGTGGAAAGATCAATCGTATACTCTTCATCATAAACTGCATCAGCATCTGCTTCATACTTCTTGTAAGCCTTTGTAGAATGTTCCTTCATGTATGCTTCTGTTAATTCATCCACCGGGAAGATTCCGTTCTTGGCACCTGCTTCGATCGCCATATTTGCGATAGTAAAACGGTCATCCATTGTCAGGTTCTTGATACCATCTCCAACAAATTCCATAGATTTGTATAATGCTCCGTCTACACCTATCATACCAATGATATGAAGGATAACATCCTTACCGCTGACCCAAGGTGCTTTCTCTCCTACAATATTAAACTTGATTGCAGATGGTACTTTAAACCATGCTTTGCCTGTTACCATACCGGCTGCCATATCGGTACTTCCAACACCGGTTGAAAATGCACCAAGTGCGCCATATGTACATGTATGAGAATCTGCCCCGATACAGGTCTCACCTGCAACGATCAGTCCCTGCTCCGGTAACAGAGCGTGCTCAATACCCATGGAGCCTACATCAAAGAAATTCTTGATCTGGTTCTCTGCTGAGAATTCTCTGACGCATTTACAGTGCTCTGCACTCTTGATATCCTTATTTGGTGTAAAGTGATCCATTACAAGCGCTATCTTATTCTTATCAAATACTTCTTTCTTATTAAATTTGTCCATCTCATGAATTGCTACAGGTGTAGTAACATCATTTCCAAGTACAAGGTCCAAATCTGCCTCGATCAACTGTCCAGCTTCCACACTGTCAAGTCCTGCATGTGCAGCTAAAATCTTCTGAGTCATTGTCATACCCATGTGCTTTGTCCTCCTGATCTTAAATCTTATTTTGTAAATAACTGTCGCTATTTCACGCATTTTGTTATTGAATATTTTTATTGATTTTACCACACCGGCTGGTATAATTACAATATATAATAGTAATACATTGTATAACTTATATTTATAAATATATTTGATCTGAACTATGATTAACTACTTTGATTTGCCAAAGCAGGGACATTTGAGTCCGCCGGTACTTGATGGTGCATATGCAGCATCTTAGTACCGTTGCAGGAGTAACTGAGACCTTAGCGAGGCTTAGCCGAGGTTAGTTCGAAGTTACACAGAGTGGAAACGAGCGAAAGCGTTCCCTGTTTGGCAAAGTCAAAGGTAGTTAAATATAGTTCAGATTAAATATATATACCTTATCAGGAGGAACGCCATGATCAATAATCTGAATTATTATAATGTGTTTTATACGGTTGCAAAAAACGGCAGCATCAGCCGTGCCGCAAACCAGCTCTATATCAGCCAGCCTGCTGTCAGCAAAGCGATCAGCAATCTGGAAGAAAGCATGGGAATCGCACTCTTTGTCCGCAATTCCAGAGGAGTTGTCCTGACCGAAGAAGGAACAATCCTGTACGACTATATTGAACGTGCTCTGGATAACATCGTTAAAGGGGAAGAAAGCCTGAAAAAATACAACGAGCTTGGAATCGGTCATATCCGTATCGGTGTCAGTACCTCTCTCTGCAAGCATATCCTGTTGGACTACCTGAAGCCATTTATCAAAGATAACCCGAATATCAAGGTCAGTATCGACTGCCACTCTACTAAAAATACGATCCGACTCTTAAAAAATGAGGAAATCGACATCGGTCTGATCTGTGAAACAGAACTCCCTAAAAACATCACTTATTCCCATGTTCGCTCCATCCATGATATTTTCGTGGCAAATAGTGATTATATCGACAACTTTCCATACCGGGAGACTGAATCCGATCTGGAAGCAGACGAAAGAACTGCCGATACGCAACCGGAAGCTGCCAGTTATCCGGTATTTTCCGGCTCGATCATGGGAAACCTGATTCCGCTTATGAATACGCAGCAGTCTGTTTCAAATACAGATGTCCCGACCGAAGACCATATCCGTGATATCTTCCGTCACTCCACACTCATGATGTTAGAGGAAGCAAATGTAACCAGAACCCATGTTGATAACTATCTGAATGAACACTCATTCCACTGCAACCAGCTTCTTGAAATCAACAACATGGATCTCCTGCTTGACTTTGCAGCGATCGGTATGGGAATCGCCAGTGTTGTCCGGGAATTCTCTGAAAGCTACCTGAAAGATGGACGCATCGTAGAAATCCCCCTCCCAACACCTATCCCAAAAAGAAGTGTCGGCTTCGCCTATCTGCAAAACCGACACCAGTCAAAAGCGTTATGTACTTTTTTAGATTATTGTAATATATCATGATCTATTATTCTCTTACTTGAAGTAATCTACACCACTTTCAAAGATCTTCTGGTTCTGGTCACCATAGATATTGACTGCAACCGCACGACCGGTACGCTCTGAATGTCCCATCTTACCAAGTACACGACCATCCGGGCTTGTGATACCTTCGATCGCATAGTAAGAACCATTGACATTGTAGTACTCATCCATTGTAGGATTACCATTCATATCTACATACTGTGTTGCAACCTGACCATTTGCAAACAGCTTCTCACACCATTCCTTGCTTGCAACAAATCTTCCCTCACCATGTGAGATTGGAATTGTATATACACCGCCAAGCTCAGCTTCCTTTAACCATGGGGACTTGTTTGTTACCACCTTGGTATAAACCATCTTGGACTGATGACGGCCGATGCTGTTGATCGTCAATGTAGGTGAATCATCTGTCTGTGGACGGATCTCACCATAAGGAACAAGTCCGAGTTTGATCAGTGCCTGGAATCCGTTACAGATACCAAGTGCAAGACCATCTCTCTGCTGTAACAGCTTCATAACCTCATCTGCAATCTTCGCATTACGGAATGCTGTTGCAATGAACTTACCGGAACCATCCGGTTCATCACCTGCGGAGAATCCACCCGGGAACATGATGATCTGTGACTGGCTGATTGCCTTTGTAAATGCGTCTACAGAATCACGGATGCCCTGTGCTGTCATGTTACGGAATACGATCGTTTCAACCTCTGCACCTGCACGCTCAAATGCCTTTGCAGAATCATATTCACAGTTTGTACCCGGGAATACAGGAATGAATACCTTTGGCTTTGCAACCTTATTCTTTGCTGTATAAACGGTCTTTGCATCAAAGAGACCGGTCTCGATCTTCTTCTGTTCTACACCGGACTCTGTAGGGAATACCTTTTCCAGTGTCTTTGTCCATGCAGCAAGTGCTTCATCCATTGTAATGGTTACATCACCATAGGTAAATGCCGCACTGTCATTAACAGTACCGATCTTCTTAACCGGAATACCAAGTGTATTTACATTCTCCGGCTTCACTTCAAGGATGATAGAACCATAATCCTTGGAAACCAGTTCTCTCTTTGTGATACAGGTATCAATATCTACACCCAGCTTATTACCAAATGCCATCTTGCTGACAGCTTCGATCATACCACCAAATCCTACAGCGTAAGCAGATTCTACCTTGTCTGCAAGGATTGCCTGATGTAACAGATCGTACATGGCAAGTACATTCTGGTATACCGG
>DJPV01000091.1:5039-42441 GCA_002437435.1 Lachnospiraceae bacterium UBA6403
TCCGGTGTTACGACGTTCATGTAGCTTGCAACATCAACCGCAAATGAAACCAGTGTCGGAGGAACATCGATATCATTAAAGGTTCCTGACATACTGTCCTTACCACCGATAGACGGAAGTCCAAGTCCGACCTGAACATCATATGCACCAAGCAGGGCTGCAAATGGCTGACCCCATCTGTATGGATCTGTTCCGAGTCTCTTGAAATACTCCTGGAAAGTCAGACGGATCTTTGATACATCACCACCGGCTGCCGCGATCTTTGCTGCAGATGTTACAACTGCATATACGGAACCATGATATGGACTCCAGCTTGACAGATATGGATCAAATCCATAACTCATCATTGTGATCGTATCAGTCTTGCCCTTCATAACAGGAAGCTTTGCGATCATTGTCTGTGTTGGTGTAAGCTGATACTTTCCACCATATGGCATTGTTACTGTACCTGCTCCGATCGAACTGTCGAACATCTCAACAAGTCCCTTCTGTGAGCAGACATTCAGATCTGACAATGTGTCGATCCATGCTTTCTTTACATCTTCCGGTTCTTTTACAGAATCGAAATAATTATCTGCCTTTGCAGGAATCTCCACCTTAACATCTGTTTCCTGATGTGCTCCGTTTGTATCGAGGAATGCACGGGAGATATTTACGATCTCTTTTCCTCTCCATGTCAGAACCAGTCTTGGTTCTTCTGTTACTTCTGCTACAACAACTGCTTCCAGATTTTCTTCATCTGCATACTTAAGCATCGTATCTACATCTTTTGGATCTACTACGATAGCCATACGCTCCTGAGATTCAGAAATCGCAAGTTCCGTTCCATCCAGACCTGCATATTTCTTTGGAACCTTGTCCAGATCTACAACCAGACCAGGTGCAAGTTCTCCGATCGCTACGGATACACCGCCGGCACCAAAATCATTACATTTCTTTATGATGGAAGCAACTTCTTCTCTTCTGAACAGTCGCTGGATCTTTCTCTCTGTTGGAGGATTACCTTTCTGTACCTCTGCTCCACAGGTCTCGAGAGACTGACTGTTATGTGCTTTGGATGAGCCGGTTGCTCCACCACATCCGTCACGTCCGGTACGTCCGCCAAGGAGAATGATCTTATCTCCCGGATCAGAATTCAGACGCTTTACCGCGCGTCTTGGAGCTGCACCCATAACTGCTCCGATCTCCATTCTCTTTGCTACATAATCCGGATGATATATTTCATTTACAAGACCGGTTGCAAGACCGATCTGGTTACCATATGAACTGTATCCTGCAGCGGCTGTCGTAACAATCTTTCTCTGTGGAAGCTTTCCAGGAAGCGTATCCTTTAAGGATTTTGTAGGATCTGCTGCACCGGTTACTCGCATAGCCTGATATACATATCCTCTACCCGATAACGGATCACGGATCGCACCACCAAGACAGGTAGCAGCACCACCAAATGGTTCGATCTCAGTTGGGTGGTTATGTGTCTCATTCTTGAAGAATACGAGCCACTCCTCTGTCTCACCGTCTACTTCTACAGGAACGATGATACTGCAGGCATTGATCTCATCAGATACTTCCATATCATCTAACTTGCCTGCTGCCTTTAACTGTTTCATACCCATAAGGGCAATATCCATCAGACAGATGAACTTATCATCTCTGTCTTTATACATTTCTTTCATCTCTGCCCGGTAAGCATCAAATGTTTTCTCAAGCATATCCTTGTAATCACCATCGTCAAATTCAACATTTGTAAGCTCTGTTGAAAATGTAGTATGACGGCAATGGTCAGACCAGTATGTATCCAGTACACGGATCTCTGTCATGGATGGATCACGTTTCTCTTCACCCTTGAAATATTTCTGGATATGAAGGAAATCCTTAAATGTCATTGCAAGTCCAAGGGAATCATATAATTCTTTTAACTTGTTCTCTGTCATATCTTTGAAGCCATCAAAGATAATAACATCAGCAGGTTCATCATACTCTGTTACGAGTGTTTCAGGGATCTCCATACCGCAGGCTCTGGAATCTACCGGGTTGATACAATATTCCATAACTGCTTTTAACTGCTCATCCGTTACATTACCGGATAAAATATATGTTGTGGCTGTCTTTATGATCGGATCTTCATCTTCATTTAAAAGCTTAACACACTGTTCTGCTGAATCTGCTCGCTGGTCGAACTGTCCCGGAAGAAACTCAACAGAAAATACCTTATCTGTATCTGCCATAGGAAGATCATTGCCCTCATAGACCATATCGATCGGTGGCTCAGAAAATACTGTAACCAGTGCTTTTTTGTATGTTTCTTCAGACAGATTCTCAATATCGTAACGAACCAGTACTCTTACATACTCGGCATCGATATTCAGATAGTTCTTGATCTCGTCATGAAGTTCCTTTGCCTTAACTGCATAGTCAGGCTTCTTTTCAACATAAACTCTCTTAACTGTGCTCATAAAAACCTCCATTTTTATCATATGTTTTTTCCCATATTCCGGGAATTCATATTATTACAAGCGTTTCACAACGCCTATGATACCACTTTTAAAATTCATTGAATAGCTTTTTTCTGCTTTTCTTTTCAAATTGTTGCTGTTTACCGAATAAACATCAAAACAGCCATCCTTAATTGTGCAGTCTGCGGATAAGCTTGAATACCACGGAATTCTGATAGATCATTGGTGCATTCTGTGCATAGAAAATAATTCCATCCGTCGGTGCATAGATATCTGCTGCTATCTCTCCGGTCATAGGATTTATAACATTTGCGATGATATTTCCCCGAACCACTTCATCCCCGGGACTTACCAGCCGCTTTAAAAAGCCACCCGATTTGTCTGACTTTACGGATAACAGTTCCTCCTCATCCAAAACGGTTGATATGTACCCCGCATGGCAATTATAACGAATGATTCCCATTCTGGTCAGGAATCGGAGTACCGCCGAAACCGCATGTGATGCACTCTCACTGTCGATCTTCTCGGTTACACCGGAATAGACGGAAAATGCTTCTGTTCCTCCGATCTGCCAGTTGTAATTTAAAGTTGCCTTATCATATGCTCTTGGCTCTGCAGTAAGAACATAAGGAAGACCGAACAGATTTGCCAGGCTGGTGCTCTGCTTTCCGGTCTCCATCATGCGGACATGAGGGATAAATTCTCCATCCATGTAAAAGCTCGCAAACTGGATACCATACGAATAATCCTTTACCTGCTCCATAACCGCTGCCGCTATCCTGCTGGTTGCCTGTCCCTCAGGATTTCCCGGAAAGGCACGGTTCACATCAGAATTATCGGAGATCCAGTATTTTTTACCGACATTAAAAGAACTGTAATTTAAGGATGGAATGAGCAGGATCTGCTTACCCGATACGATTGCTCCTCTTGTCTCAAGTTCACTTAATTTTTTAGACAGCAGGGAACAGATATACAGCTGCTGAAATTCATTTCCACGCATGGCTCCCATGATACATGCCGCCTTTTCTCCTGTTCCAAAGCTAAATCCTTTAATGGAATATTCTCCACGGTAGGCGGTGTTCATCGTATATATGATCTCTTTACGCATTATTTGTCACACCTCCAAATATTCTGGCAACCAATGAACCTTCCTCGATCACCGGATACGCACGAAGAGAAAATACCACTCCTCTTCTTGGTGACAGGATCGTTTCTTCGACCGAGCCTGTCAGAACATTTACGATCTGTCCGATCACGTCTCCTTTTTCAACTACACCGGAATGCTTGACCTTCGGTATAAAGATACCACTGCTCTCTGCATTCACGAAAGAGACATCCGTATCTCTGGCAATCTTCGGCATATGCGTATTGTATGCACAACCATCCCAGATTCCCATATATTCCATTAATGAAAATAATCCCTCAACGATCTGATCCGCATAGTCATAATCGATCATAAGCGCAACACCGGATTCCACGACCATGCTTTTTACCCCGATCTCGTTCAAAGAATATGCAAGACTTCCTTCCATAACGGTAGAGGACGGATGCACCCATACAACATCCGTATTCATTCTTGCTGCATATGGCAGAATATCATCGGCAATATCCGAATTCACTCGTACCTGTGGCAGCTCTTTTAAATATACACTGCTGGAATGCAGATCGACGCAAATATCTGAGCCTTTAATATCCTGCAATACAAGTGCTGCCGTATACTCGCCGACCGTTCCCTCTGTTGACCCCGGAAATAATGTATTCATATCAATATCAAACACCGGTACATCTCTTACCTGTGCTTCTAATCCCATAGGATTGATAAATGGATAAACATCCACTATTCCCTTTAGTTTATCAAAATCCTTTTTGATCCGGCGGATCACCTCATAGCAGATATACTGTCCTGCTACTTCATCTCCGTGAACACCGGAAACAATACTCAATCTCTTTTCTTTTCCCGTGGCAAAATCGGGGGCGAGATGATTCCTTTTTACCCGCATTACTTCATCGATCAACATATCTGCTGATGCTACTGTTTCTATCATACCTTCATCCTTATCCTTCTATTTTTAACGCTTCTTTTTCTGTACAGAGCGTTCAATCCTTACGCAGTAAAAAACAGGACACCTAAGTGCCCTGTTTGCATATCGCTATTATGTTCAGCACCTTGTCTATTATACACATTTCTCACTTCATACGTCAACAAACAAGCGGCTGATTTTGGTTGAATTAAGCTCTTTTCCGATACTCGATTCGAAGCTTATCCGCGATCAAAGCAATAAATTCTGAATTGGTAGGTTTTCCCTTTCCCGCATTTACCGTATATCCGAAAATATCATTGATCACATCAATCTGTCCACGATTCCATGCAACCTCGATCGCATGTCTGATCGCACGTTCTACACTGGACGATGTGGTCTTATACTTCTTTGCAATGCTTGGATATAACAGCTTCGTAATGTAATTCAGCATATTTACATCATTTACTGCCATTATGATTCCCTCCCGGATATACTGATATCCTTTGATGTTGGCGGGAATCCCGATATCTCTTATAATATCTGTTACATCGCTCTCAATGTTATTCGCCACATCATTGGTCATACCTTTATTCGGAATGCAGATCAGATCACTGGACAGTTCTGCAAGTATCTCCTGTTTTCTTTCATGCATCTGTTTTAATCTGGCAACAAGCTGATCTGAATTATAAGGCTTCAGAACATAAAATGAAGCACCCAGATCAAATGCACAACGGATCAGTCTCTGCGACCCCACGGAAGTAATTACTACAAACAATGTTTCAGGGCAATCCCCGGAATCCCGAATTGTTTCCATTACTCCAAGTCCATCCATTACCGGCAGGCAGATATCTAACAAAACCACATCCGGCTGATACTTTCTGATCGACTCAATTGCACTTTCCCCATCTGTTACTTTATCGACGATTTTAATGTCAACTCTTGATGTATTTGCAAGCAGCTGTTTTGCAACTAACTCACAATCCCCATCTGCGATGATTATACTAATACCCTGATTGTTCATCTTCAATCCCCCTTGATTCTATTTTCTTTTTTGAAAAATCGACTATTTTTTAAGTATATTTGTCAAAATCCGATTTGTAAAGAACTTCTCAGGTTCACCTCATGTACCCCTGAGAAGTGAAATTAGCGCCATTTTTCGACATTTGTCGACAAATAGTAACGCAACATGATAATTCAGGAAATACTTTTTAAAGTATACTCCGGTTTGCGTATTAATTGCCGGTTGTCCAGACGAATCTTATCCGCAATCAATGCGATAAATTCCGAATTCGTAGGTTTCCCTTTTCCCGCATTAATCGTGTATCCGAACAAGTCATTGATCGTATCCATGCTGCCCCTGCCCCATGCAACTTCGATCGCATGACGGATAGCCCTCTCTACCCTTGACGAGGTTGTTCCATACTCCTCTGCAATCGATGGATATAACTGTTTTGTAATGGAATTCAATATGTCCATATCCTGAACTGCCATCAATATTGCACTTCGAAGATACTGATACCCCTTTATATGAGCAGGAACACCGATCTCATGAATAATATCCGTTACAACTGATTCTAAAACAGTGCTGTCATTTTCCGTCTCCACCATATTCTGATAATTATCATTTCGCTTGGCTTTCACAATGTCATCAATTACTTCCTTTACTTTTCTATCGTCATATGGCAGGTCAAGAATCCTTAATATCAGACGATCAGCGATCTTGTAATAGATAAAATCCAGATACTGCTTATGAGTCTTGGAACCACATAAAATGAACTTCACATTCTTCAGATTTTTATTATGTATTACTGATTCTGCTATCTCCAGTACATCTTTTCCCGGTAAGACTTCATCTAAGATCACAATATCCGGATTTTTTTCGGCAATTCCCCTGACAGCATCTTGTCCGTTGTTGCATATCCCCACCAGTTCATATGCTGCTGCAGACTGTATGATTTCCCTTAACTGTTCGATTTCTCTTTTGTCACGCTTTACCATCATTATTTTTACATAATTCATAATGTCCCTCCTGATCTTCTGCCTTGGACAACATTATAGTACCTTGGTTCTGCCTTTGGAATATCCTACTCTCCGCAAGTTGCGACAGCTTTTCGCCTCAGCGGAGTAATTCTGTATGATCTCGACATAATCCAAGATGAAACGCGGGGAATTTTGTCTAAATCCGACCTAAAATAAAACCAACCCTGCAGTCTGTATATATTTACTACGCAAAATATACAAACTGCAGGGCTGGTTTATTTTTGATCGGATTAATAAAGCTCTTTGTATATCTTATAGACTCTGTCGCGGTCAAGTTCTACAAAATTATTTGCCATCAAACGACCCTGATTAGTCATAACAGAATCTGTAAATTCAACAAGATCCTGTTCTGTTACTCCGTACTCATGTAAAGCTTTCTTCGGAATCAGGATATTCAACAGATCTTCCAGAGACTCATAAACATTTTCGACATCACAGCCAAGAATATCTGCTATGAAAGCATTAAGTTTTGCGATCTCTCCATCCTGTTTGATCTCCATGTAATTCTTCATTACGCCTGTAAACATGGCATAATTGGATTCTCCATGTGCAACATGATAAGTTGCTCCCAGCGGATAACTTAAAGCATGAACCGCAGCACATCCTGCGTTTCCAAATGCAATACCTGCATAGTTCGATGCTACAAGGAAACGATCTAATAATGGGATTCTTGCGTCCGCTCCCTTATCACGGATCTCCATATAACCATGAAGAATCATGTCTATTGCCTTATAACCAAACATTCTGGTATATTCATTGCCCTTTGGTGATAAGCTTGATTCAACTGCATGTACTAATGCATCAATGGAACTGGTTGCAAAGAAACGGAATGGCAGCCCCTTTAACAACTCCGGTATCAATACAGCAGAGTCACCATACATCTCATCTACTGCAAGTCCCTTCTTGGTTCCACGGCTGTTTAATGCAAGAATGGCTATATTCGTCACTTCAGATCCGGTTCCGCAGGTTGTTGGAATCAGCACCAGTTCCTTATTCTTTTCGATCGGAAGCTTACCATCGTAAAGATCTAAGATCGGTGATACATACTTTAAAGCAAATAACTTGGAGATATCAATGACAGTTCCGCCACCGATCGCGATAATACGCTTATGCTCTCCCTTTATATCCTTATAGATTGCTTCTGCCATATCATCAGACGGCTCACCGGCTCCATATTTTTCCTGATAAATAACATCACATTCCAGATTCATTTTCCCGAAGAATGGTTCATAGATATATTCATTTGTGATAACAAGATCACCCTTTTCGATATGAAATTCTTCTGCAAATTCCTTACATGTGTCATACTTGTAAATCGTTGGTTTAATCATTAGCTGTTTCATGTGTATCCTCCATTCATCTTCTGATATTTTGTGCCACAATTTAGTGTTCACATTGTACCACTTCAGGATGAAATTACAATTACCCAAAAAGAGCATCTTTTTCAGATTTATGTCAACCTGAAAAAGATGCTCTCTCCTGTTCTTTATTGCTATATAAAATCAGGCAAAAGATTTATTCTCCATCGTCGTCAAACGCCTGAATATATCCGACAGTCTCATTATTTCGATCCATGGAATACGAAGGATCAATGACTGCATGTATAAAATCCGTGCCACCTGATTCGATTGGAACCACATGAAGTCCAAGCTGTTCTTCTACCTGTTCTAACGTCATATCATCTAAGAAGACCTTTTCTCCCATACGAAGCATATTTGATGGAATAAGCAGTGCTTCTCCAAGATTGTCTCCTGCTTCCTTTTTTTCCTTTAACTGTGTCGTCAGATCGATACCTGTGATCAGTCCAGAAACGGTGATCGTTTCTCCAAAAAAATCATTTCTGATACAATACACCCGGATCGTAAGTCCCGGATATGCCTCCATCAGGCGATCCGCAAAATTATCAATCATACTGTAGGTTAATTTTCCGGTCGCCATACAGATCGTGCGATGAAATGTCTCTTTCCTGATCAGATAATCAGGCGAATCCAGCATATCCTGATATGCTTCATCAAATTCTTCTAAGAATAAGCGCATCATTCCAACGCCATTTTCCAGCTGAATATATCCATCATACCGTTCTGCCTCCGGGAATTCTCTCCCAGCCGTTATATACCATTCATCACTCGCATGAATGAAATGAAGGGAATACTGCTCGTAGAATTTTTTCTGATAACTCTCGATCAGATCGATGACCTTTCCTGCTTCTTCTTTCGTGAATAATTCTAGCGGATACAAACCCTTTCTGTATTTCGTAAGTCCTGCCGGAACAACAGATACACTTCGCATAAACGGAAGATACTTTCCAAGATCTTTGATGCTCCGCTCAAGTTCTGCCCCGTCATTTACATGCTTACATAGAACGATCTGACCGTTCATCTCTACATGTCCTTCAAACAACCGATCGAGATATTTTAATCTGTCACCTGCAAAACGGTTATGCAACATCTTGCAACGCAGTTCAGGATTAGTTGTCTGAACAGATATATTGATCGGTGCAAGCTGCATCTTTATAATACGGTCAACATCCTCATCTGTCATATTCGTAAGCGTGATATAATTGCCCTGTAAAAAAGACAGCCGCGAATCATCATCCTTAAAGTAAAGCGTCTCTCTCATTCCGGGCGGCATCTGATCGATAAAACAGAACATACATTTATTCGTGCATGATCGATAATCGCTCATCAGACCGTTTTCAAATTCCACGCCCAGATCGTCATCATAATCCTTTTCGATCTCAAGCAGCCATTCTTCTCCATAACATTTACGGATCAGAACTTCTATATATTCATCTTTTACCATATATCGATAGTCAAATACATCCTTTATCTCTTTATCATTTATGGCGAGAAGATAGTCTCCCGGTTCAATCTCCATCTCTTCCGCTATAGAACCGGAATAGACTACAGTTATTAAATGCTCATTTTTTTTCAACGTAGTTCCTCACTCATATTCAGCCTATTCAGCTTCTACACTCTCAACGGCTGCTTCGGTCGGTGTCTCTGTCGGTGTCTCTGTCGGAGTTTCGGTCGGTGCCTCGGTTGGTACCTCAGTTGGTGCTTCAGTTGGCTTTTCTGTAGGTTTCTCTGTTGGTGCCTCAGTCGGCTTCTCCGTTGGCTTTTCTGTTGGTTTCTCCGTTGATACCTCAGTTGGTCTTTCCGTCGGCTTTTCTGTTGGTTTTTCTTCCGTCGTTGCAGGAGCTGTCGTCGGTGCTTCTGTCGGAATCTCAGTCCTCTGGTCTTCCGTTGATGTTGTGGAAGACTCATATGTCCTATGTTCTGTCGTTGCTTCAGCTGTTGTACTCGTCTGGTCATCATTGACATTCGTAGTAGGAAGTGGTTCTTCTGTTACTACATTTTCTTCCGTATCTTCTTCCGCCTCCGCTTCCGTAGATGAATCTGCTTCTTTCGCTTTCTCATATTTTTTCTTATTACTATGGAAAAATACTCCAAAGAATGAATATTCCAAAACGATCAGGACACCCAACGCAACCACCGCAATATGAAGTGCATGTATTTTTTTCTCTTTTTTTCCATTCAGATCCGGATCATCATCCTGCAAATCATCTAAAGCATCCATATCGTCTGTATCGTCCGTATCATCTAAAGCATCCGGTTCTTCTTCTGAATCATACAATGTGTCCTTCGAATCGTCCAATACTTCAGAAATATCCAAATCATCCTGAAATGGATCCAGTAATTCCTGATCTTTATCCATAAAATCCTCCGAAATCATTACAAATTTTCATATGTTCTTTAATATTATTATACATATCTTTTACAAGCATGTATAGTATAATACACCTCTCAAATTCTGTAAAACCATTTTGATAAAAATTATAAATCTTTTACAATTTTCACATTTTATATACAATTTTCATGACATATCCGGTCAGGTACGAAGTCTGTCAAATGCATTATATACATTCAATATCCCATATCCCCATTCGCGGTTTGGATACTCCCTTGCATAGACATACCCGCTTCCTTCATGTACGATATTCTCGATCGGATCCTGAACCGTTCCCGGTCGCACTGCTCCGCGTATAAAATAATTTCTGATCTGATTTCCATTTATAAAACGTGTAATATCGCTGTCTTTTACCCACTGCAGAATCAATGCTGCACAGCCGGCACAATGTGCTGCCGCAACCGAAGTGCCTGATCTTCGTACGAATGTACCTGCCTTTCCCGGACCATAGACATCCACTCCCGGTGCGACAAAATCAGGCTTGATATCATCTGCTGCCGTATATCCCCTGCTGCCATTCATATAAAGGCTGTTCGAATAATGATCATAAGCACATATACACATAGGAATTACGGCAGTCGCAGGATTCGTAAGTGTGGTTTCCGGTGACGGTCTTACAAATCTGGTATTCTCTGATAAAAACTGTGTGATCGGCAGCCAGGCATGAAATGATTTATCCGTATCTCCTATACCATATACGCGTATCCTCCACAAGCCATTCGGTGGATCAAAAAAACGCATCATGATCAGTTCTTCCCCCGACTGGTCTTCAACCAGAAAATAATCAACATAGATAATCCCTCCACCAAAGATCGGACGTATCGTCTCACTTTTATCAAATCTTGGCGGGATCTGACTCACATATTCTCCACCCGGAATTTCAAATGCAACTGAGTAAATATTGGGAACCGCCCCCCATATTTCAAGGGTAAAGCTGTCATTTTCCGTTACATTGATCTCCATTTCCGTATATAACTGCTCTCTCGGTATCATCCCTCGAAAATGATGTCCTGCTATCCCTTCATTTCCTCCTGCTACAGACACAGCGATTCCTGTCATAATCCCGACATTTGCGATCAGGGCTTCCAATGCCGATGCTCCTGTATGGCTTCCGCTGTTTGAACCCACTCCGATCAGAATTGACAGATATTTCTGTTCTATGCTTGCCTGTCTGCACAAAAAAGAGATGCCCATCATAATATCATTTTCCTGATAGGCATCTGTATCTTCCGGTACACCATAGAGATCTCTGAGATTTTGTTTTGCCTGTTTTAATTTGACAATTACAAAATCCGCCTCCGGTGCAACTCCTGTAAAATCATTATTTTTCCCTCCGGCTGCTATTCCGGCAAGAAAAGTTCCATGTCCATTCTCATCCTGCAGGATAGGATCACCATTCTGAATCGCTGCATTGATCCCATCTCTGGTATACACCGTTCCATATCCGGGAAATTCGCTGGTCTGTTCTCCACCCGGAATGGACTGATCCCATGCAGCAAGAATCCTTGTCTGCCCCACCGAATTCTGAAATAATGGATTCTGTATATCAATTCCGGTATCTATAATACCGATAATGATATTCTTTCCGGTCAGTCCCAGAATATTCTCCTGCTGTACATTTACTGCCCCAACAGCTTCTACGCTGCTGGTATCCATCAAGCCATATATTTTAGGAAACAATGTATATTCCAGTCTGGAAAAACTTTCCATATAATCATCCGGCTTTGGACGATATAGCACAGCAAATCTCTCATCTACAAAAATAATACATCCTGTATCCTTATAAATATCCAGAACTGCCTCTTTTTCTCCATTGTATTCAATCAGATAGTCCACATAATCTTCCCGATACGCAGCATCATCACATATCATACTTTACATCCCTTTGCACTTTATAATAATCATATTCCGCAAAAGGTTGAAATATATTTCCTAGATCACATTTCCCGGTAATTTCTTATCGATCTGCTTCTTTAAAATATCATACTGGCATGGCCCGGTCTCTAAAATGATCGTATTGAACTCTTTTACATCAAATGCATCACCGAGTTTCTCCTCTGCATAATCACGAAGCTCCTTCAACTCATAATATCCGGTTGAATAGCTCTGGTATACAGCGGGATCTCCCACTAACGTATAGTAAAGCTCATCTGCACCACTGGCATCCATACCCTGTTCTGTCAGGTACTGCTTTGTCTCATCTAATGACCATCCCTCGTAATTAATTCCGAGGTCAATTCTTCCCATGATCAGATAACTCATTTCATCATTTAATTTATACAGATCTGCAATGGTATCTCCATATGATTCTTCTTCATACTGATAATAGTACAGAGAATCATAACATGCATACATTGCCCATCCCTCTTTATAACCAAGAAAGCTCATAAGTGTTCTCACAGGTTCAGGATCTGTAGACATATAATATGCATTCTGAAGCATATGTCCCGGATATCCCTCATGTGCCAGCGTTGTCCACATACCATCTGTATGCAGTCCATTATAACGGATCAGATTGTTATCCGGATCGTCAATCGCAGGTGCCATATAATATGCTAATACATCATCCATGATCGTTTCCAGACTTTTATCAAGCGGCTCTGCCTGATAATGTATGATTCCGGCATCCGGATAGTTCTCCGATGCATCCTCCATCATACGATCGATCATATCAGAAGCAGACATCTCATTTGCAGCTGCAAAGATATCATCATAATTTGACGCAAAATACTCATAAGCATCTTTGTTCATGAAATACACCTGATAAAGATCTGTCATCAGGTTCTTAAGTTCATTATCTAACATATCGATCACTTCATCTGCACTCTTTGAAGTACCTGCATATGTCTTTAGCAGATATTCATAATACTCTTTTCCCCCATCATAATTACAGATCCCCATCTGATTCTTTCCGGTTCCCTTCAGATCTGTAAATACTGTTATGATCTTCTTAAAAGCAGGGATAAGTGAATTCTGAACCGCCTCTTTATTCTGCTCTTTAAATTCTGTCTTTTCTTCATCCGACAGAAAATCAAGCCGGTCAATGTTATCGTTAAATACAGTCACCATAAAATGATCATCTTTATTCTCTACAAATGTCTTGCACTGATCGATCACCTTCTGACAGACCTCATCACTCATAAAATATCCCTTATCCGATTTTTCTTTTTCAAAATCCAGATATTCCTGAAAATACTCCGGTATCTGTCCCAATAATTCTACATATCGTTCGACATCACCCTTATCATCAAACCGATAGTCGGTAAACATTGAAGCGATATTTGCCTGAATTCCACGCATTGGAGAAAATGGTTCATACAGATATACATTATCATATACTCCTGCCGCAACATCAAAATACTCATCAAGTACATCGTATGTCAGCTTTTGATCTTCTGTCAGACATGCTCTGTCAATTGCCTCTAATCCATCTACCCACTTATCAAATTCGGCCTTATCTTCCTTAATTCCTTCCTCGGTCATGCCCGGATCACCAAGTGTCACCTCCGGCTCCTCGATTCCATAATCTGCACCATTTTTTATGGAATAATTATAGGTCATTGTATCTTCTGTAACAGCATCTTTAAAATAATCATCCAGATACCGTTCAAATTCCTTCTGCACCTTCTCTGCATCCTCTGAAAAGACTTCCTGTTCTTCCTCAGTCGTTGTATCTGTTCTCCGACCATCTGACAGATGCTTATGTTCTCCGCTGTCTTCTCCACATGCAGAAAACGTCAGCGTCATTGAGACACACAGGACAGCCGCCAGGATCTGTCTGCGGCATCCAAGCATTTTTTTCTTAAACATACCTTTCTCCTTTTTTTGAACCTTTCCCATTATCTTACCCAAAGATATACTATTCTATTTATTTTCTGTTGCACATGCTTCGATCTGCATCGGTTCTACACCACGAAGTTCAATAATCGGGCTGCCTTTTCCATTTACATAATCTCCCGTGATGATCACTCGTCCGATACTGTCATCCCTTGGAATCTGGTACATGATATCTAACATAAATTCTTCAATAATTGCACGAAGTGCTCTTGCCCCGGTATTCTTCTTCATAGCTTTTTCCGCAATTGCTTCATATGCAGAATCATCAAACTGAAGATCAACTTCATCAAGTGCCAGAAGTTTCTTATATTGCTTTAAGATTGCATTCTTCGGCTCCTTTAAGATTTTGATATACATATCTTTGTCTAATGCGTCTAAAGTGAACAGAACCGGAAGTCGTCCCAGGAATTCCGGAATCATACCGAATTCTCGAAGGTCTTCATTTGTCACCTGCTTTAAAATATTCGGATCCTTATCATATTTATCCTTCAAATCTGCACGGAAACCGATCGAGGATTGCTTATTCAATCTTGCTTTTATGATATCTTCGATCGCAGGAAATGCACCACCACAGATAAATAAAATGTTCTTTGTATTCATCGTAGTCATAGGCACCATTGCGTTCTTGCTTCCCGATCCAACCGGCACCTCAATCTCCGCACCTTCCAGAATCTTTAATAATCCCTGCTGAACAGATTCACCGCTCACATCACGGCTGTTACTGTTCTGTTTCTTTGCGATCTTATCGATCTCATCAATGAATACAATTCCTTTTTCAGCCTTTTCGACATCATTATCCGCCGCCGCAAGAAGTTTGGACAGTACACTTTCGACATCATCACCGATATATCCCGCTTCTGTAAGCGTTGTTGCATCTGTGATCGCAAGTGGCACATTTAACAGCTTCGCAATTGTTTTTACGATATAGGTTTTTCCACAACCGGTCGGTCCCACCATCAGCATGTTGGACTTTTCGATTTCGATATCGTCCATGGAATCTGTAAGTACACGTTTGTAGTGATTATATACAGCAACGGACATCACCTTTTTTGCATATTCCTGGCCAATCACATACTCATCTAACATTGCCTTGATCTTATGTGGTGCAGGTATCGTTGCAAGTGACAGCTCTTCCTCTTTTTTCTTCGGTTTTTCTGCTTTTTTCTTAACTTTCTGCTTCTGTGGAATATCCGTCTGTCCCATAAATCTGGAAAGGTCAATATTTCCAAAGTTCGGCATATTTGAAAGATCCAGAAACTGCATTCCACCAAATCCGCTGTTATTCATTGTATCCATAGTCTTCTGCATACAATCTGCACAGATATGTATATTACCCGGCATATCGATCATCTTACCGGCCACACTTTCCGGTCTTCTGCACAGATAACAGTATTTCTCATATTCATCTTCGTGCTTATCTTCTGTTTTATGATCATCAGTCACCGTCTGACTGGTCAGTTCTTTATTTTCATCATCATTTCTATAATCAGACATTTTTCTCCTCCATACTTTTGTTTTCTGTCTAAAACAGTTATCTATATTAAATGATATAACTCTGATATATGATACCACAGATTCCACCCGTATGAAAACAGTATTATTTCTGGTAAAGCGGTTAAATTTTTCTAAAGAAATTCCCTGTCATCCGCATCAATTAATTAAATTAAGTATAACTACACTTATATCTCGCCGTCTCCCTGTTTTTTCTTCAGATAATATACAAAATCTTTCATTACAACCCATCTGTGGAAATGGAAAAGAGAATATGTTATCATATTCTTAGTTATATAAGTATAGAATGGAGGGTTATACATGAAGAAATTATCAATTATTGTCCGTTCTGAAAAACTGGATGATGTGAAAGCCATTCTGGATGAATGCGGATCAACCGGTGCTACTGTATCAAATATTATGGGATATGGTAATCAGAAGGGTTATAAAACAACATACCGTGGAAGTGAATATGTAGTCAATCTGATTCCCAAGATCAAGATTGAAACCATCGTCAAGGATGATGTTGCAGACAACATCATCTTTAAGGTATGTGAAAAGATATCAACCGGCAAAGTAGGCGACGGTAAGATCTTCGTCTATGACGTTGCCGACGTCATCCGTATCCGTACCGGCGAACACGGCGACACCGCCTTATAAAATCTGCCATACAAACAAATCCGCTGTGCTATATTACATTGTTATGAAGCAAACCTTGTCCGAGGCCGGTACTTAAGCTGCGTCTTTTGCAGCTTTATGTACCGCTGCTCGAGGACTAGAACGGAAGTGTTTTGCGTAATAACAGGTGTGGTATAGCACAGCGGATTTGTTTGTATGCAATTATAAGCCACGGGCTTTGCGGACACAGGCTTTCATTGCTTCGATCACGGAGGAACGGAAGCCTTTTTCTTCTAAGACGCGGACAGCTTCCATCGTTGTTCCGCCAGGTGAGCAGACCTGATCCTTTAATTCACCCGGATGTTTTCCCGTTTCAAGTACCATCTTTGCACTTCCAAGAACAGACTGCGCTGCAAACTTATATGCCTGTACTCTTGGCATTCCATCTGCCACTGCTCCATCTGCCATAGCTTCGATCAATATATAAATATATGCCGGAGAACTTCCACTGACAGATACACAGACATCCATCAGATTCTCCGGTATTGTTTCTACTTCACCAAAGCTTCCAAGGATCTGTAGAACTGTTGCATAGTCTTCATCGGTAACATATTCATTCCGACATGCTCCCGTCATACCCTCTCCAACCAGTGCCGGTGTATTTGGCATTGTCCGTACCAGTTTCACATCCCTGCTAAAACAATTTTTTAACCATTCAAGAGTCTTACCGGGTGCGATGCTTATAATGATCTGAGAATCCTTAACCTCATCTTTTATCTGTCCGATCACTTCCTGATAATACTGTGGTTTTATCGCCATAACTATGATATCACTGTTTTTTACAACTTCATGGTTGTCCAGTGTTACATTTATACCCAATTCTCCATGAACACGTTCCAGTGTTGTTTTTGTCTTTGCTGAAGCCATGATATTCTCTGCTCCGATAATCTGCTTCTTTATAATTCCTTTTATAATAGCTGTTGCCATATTGCCACAGCCAATAAATCCGATTTTCATATTTTACCTCTTCCTTTCTCGTTATACAGAAAAAGCAGCATCCTTTTGTTAAGAACGCTGCCCTTTCAACTATTTATAGATTAAAGACTGTAAGAACCTGATTCTCCATCAGCTGTATAGTATACCATACCTGTTTCTGGCTGGTAATATACGTTCAATTCCTTAACTGCCTTATTGCCAAGTGCTTCTTTTGCTTTTGCTACAATGTCAGAAACATTGATCTGACCATTGTTATATTCAACGAAAACAGTCTCAGTTGTCTTAACTGCTGCTGGCTTCTTTGCTGCCGGCTTCTTAGCTGCTGGCTTCTTTTCTTCAGCCTTAGCCTCTGTTTTTGCTGGCTCAGCTTTTGCTGCTACAGTCTTAGCTGCTGGTGCTTTCTTTGCTGTCGGCTTCTTTTCTTCTTTTACTTCTGCCTTAACCGGCTCAGTCTTTGCTGCTGCTTTTGCTTCTTTAGCAGCTTCTGCTTTCTTTGCTGCCTCAGCCTTTGCCATAACACCTGCTACGGTTGCCTTTGCTGTTACAACTTTCTTTGCATCTTCAGTCTTCTTTGTAGCCATAATTAAAACCCTCCGTTTTAAATCTTATTCTATCATTTTACGTTTACCACATTTTATTTATGTATATCTTACTCAAGCTAGATTTGATATTACTCCATTTTCTGTTTTTTTTCAATACAGGCACCTGTTTTTCTACGTTTTGTCTCACATCATGCGTTTTTTCCAAAATTACGGAGTCATTTTGAACAATAAAAGCTACCAAATTTTATGGACTTTGGTAGCTTTTATAGTCGTTTTATACAATTTGCATAATTAATTAGTGAGAATTTTCACTATTTCGTTTAATTTCATACTATTGGAACCTTTTAATAATACAATATCTTCCGGCTTCATAACTGCCATCAGATACAAAGCCACTTCCTCATTATCCATAAAAGAAAAAGTCTTTGCATATTTTGTATCGCACTCATCTAATGCTTTCTTAATATCAAGTGCCTTTTCTCCTACTACGATTACTTCGTCAATCTTCTTATCTCTGAGATATTCTCCGATCTGTCTGTGATAGGATACACTGTCTTCTCCCAGTTCATTCATATCTGCAAGAACTGCATATTTCTTTCCTTTACAGTCCAGATCACAGAGCACATCTATGCTTGCCTTCATTGAATCCGGACTTGCATTATAAGTATCGTCAAGGATCGTGTATCGATTCTCCATACGAATGATCCGCTGTCTCTGCCCTTCAAAATGCTCAAATGCTTTTGCTGACGTTGCCATCGGGATTCCCAGCTGATATGCAACTGCAATACCTGCCAGCGCATTTCTTACATTATGTTTTCCAAGTATATCCATAATAACATGAACTGTCTCACCATTATGGGTACAGTCAAATTCCATTCCCTTCTCTCCGCATTTCACATTTGAACCCTGAAAATCACAGACCTCATCAATACCAAATGTAAGTGTCCGGCATGACATATCCTCTATAATCTCACGCAGCAATGGATCATCTCCATTTAACAGCAGCAATCCATCTTTCTTCATATGGTTAACAATGGAGAGTTTCTCATTTCTGATGTTCTCCTGTGTCTTCATAAATTCTATATGTGCAACACCGATCATTGTCACCACACAGATAGATGGTTTTACAATATCAGATAATATCTCCATCTGTCCAGGTTCGCTGATTCCCATCTCGATCACCGCTGCATCATATCCACTTGTCATTCTGGAAAGTGTCATCGGTACACCGATCTGCGAGTTTTCATTTCCATTTGTCTGAAAACAATGTTTTCCTGTACTGACAGCGGCTGCAATCATCTCTCTGGTCGTTGTCTTGCCCACACTTCCGGTTACTCCAATATACGGAATATCATATCGGTCACGGATATCTTTTCCAATTGCCTGAAGAGCTTTCATCGTGTCATCAACACGGATAAATGGCTTCTCTGAAATAACAACATTATCATGCTCCGATGTCAAAGTTGCAGATGCTTTCTCCATAGCCGACTCAATAAAACGATGTCCATCAACTTTATTACCCAACAGAGGAATAAATAAATCTCCCGGCTGTGCTTTTCTTGAATCAATACACAGACCGGTGATCGGTGTATCTTCATCGCCACAAAGCAGGAAACCTCCTGTTGCTTTCACAATATCTTTTACTGTAATATTTTCCATTTTTCCCCTATCTGCCTTTCCAGAACAGTTTCATATTTCATATAAAAGCATGCATTGCATGCAGGCCTGTAGAAAAAGCCTGCGTCCATTCTATCACATATATATACGAATTTCCAGTATTCTTCTGTTTATATTCCCATTTTCAAAAAAGATTAAGATTTGACCAAAATCTCTCTACCTTCTGTACAAGCTGATCATAATTTCCAAATACCGCATCCTGCCATTCCACCGGAAACAGTGAATTATATTCTCCGGTTCCAAATCGTTCATCTAACAAAAGAATTACTCCGGTATCTGTCTCCGTCCGAATCACCCGCCCGGCTGACTGGAATACCTTGTTAATCCCAGGATATAAATATGCATATTTAAAACCGTCAGCAGCCGAATCTTCATATACTTTCACACTCTTTCTGACATTAAAGTAATCCATCATGATCTTTCTCTCATTGCACACCTGTGGAAGTCCAGGGCCAACTACAACTGACCCGATCAATCGATCCCCTGTCAGATCAATTCCCTCAGAGAATATACCACCCATGATACAAAAAGCGACTACATTCTTTTTCGATGAAAAATACTTCAGGAATGCCTCTCTGTCTGCCTCATTCATATTCTGTTCCTGACAGAGCAGTTCCATAGCAGAGCAATCTTCAACTGTCATCTGCTCATACACCTCCTGAAGCATCTTATAGGATGGCAGAAATACCATATAGTTACCGGGATGCGCTTTAAACAGCTGACGGATATAATCTGCTACTTTCCTGTATTCCTTTACAGAACGTCTGGTATATTTTGTAGACACATCCAGTCCAATCATGATGCGTCTTTTATCCGGATCAAATGGAGAAGGAATATAGATTGCCTGATCAGTATCTGTATTCGACAACATTTCCATGTAATATCTTACCGGCAGGATCGTTGCCGAAAAGAAAACAGTCGATACTCCTTTATCCAGACAAAGCTTCAGATTATTAGCCGGATGAACACAATATAACCGCACCATAAACCTTCCATCCGGCGTAAGTTCATCATAGATCACATAGCTGTCATCAATCAGATCTGCGATATTTAAAAATGCCGTAAGTGCAAAATAAAATTCCAGTATCTCCTTGCGTTCCGGAATTTGTTTGCAGTCCTCTAAAAAAGCCTCCATTACTGTATGCAGATGCAGCAGTTTCAGATACAGGACACCGATATCATTTAAGATCTGATACCCATGCTCCGGACATTTCTTTTTCAGTTCCAGAAGTTCCCGGTTACAGGATTCCAGACTACGAACAAGCTTTTTACTATATGGTTTTATAAGTTTTTTCGCCGCAAGGAAGTCTTCTTTATACAGAGTTGCACTGTACATGGATGATGCACGATCCACCAGATTATGTGCTTCATCCACCAGAAATACATACCGTCCCGTATCACATGCTGTCTGGGAAAAGAACCGTTTCAGATTCACCCTCGGATCAAATACATAATTATAATCTCCGATAATAGCATCTGCAAACAAACTCGCATCCAGTCCCAGTTCAAACGGACAGACCTGATACTTTTCCGCATAAGAACGGATGACCTCCCGATTCATTTTATCCTCATGGGTAATGAGTTCAAATAATGCGGCATTAACACGGTCAAAATGTCCTTTCGCATAAGGGCAGTGCTCTGCATCACATTCCATCGTCTCATTCGGACATATCTTCTCTTTGGCCGTCAGCATAACAGAAGAAAACCGGAGTCCATGTTCCCGAAGCAATGTAAGTGCCTGATCCGGTACAGTTCCGGCGATCGTTTTTGCCGTCAGATAAAATATCTTCGATACCAGCCCGGTTGAAAATGCCTTAACAGAAGGAAATACTGCTGCCATCGTTTTACCGATCCCGGTTGGTGCCTGTACAAACAGTCTTCGTTCCCCTTCGATTGCCTTATATACACAGGCAGCCATCTGTTTCTGCCCTTTTCGGTATTCATATGGAAATTCCAGTTCTGCGATTGATCCATCCCTGAGTCTTGCATGTGACACAGCATGATCGACCCATTTCATCATCTCATCCACCGTATCATGGAACCAGTTGTTAAGAAATGAATAAGCAAACACATAGAGGAACTGTTTTACTTCCTCACTTTCCAGATTCACATATGTGATCTGCACATTGATCTGATCTAAAGACTGCTCTTTTGCATAGATATAGGCATAGCACATTGCCTGTGCCACATGAACCGTTTCCGGTACTTCGATATCGGCAAGCTTTCTGTACACGCCTTTGATCTCATCGATCGTAACATCCGCAGGTTCATCCATTTCCGGCATCTGACCGGTCATTCCGACAACATTTTGTTTCATTAGACTTTCACCGGCTTCCAGATTCAGGCTCTCTGGCTTTTTGAGCAGCAGCTGATTCCAATATCTGTTATCTACCCGGATCACCTGCCGCTCTATTTCCTTCTTCCTGCTCCGGTTCTTTTCCCCACGCAGATCTATGATCCCGTCCGCCCGGCCCTCTACCGTGACATCCAGATCATGAATTCCCTTTTTCATCGTGATCTTTAAGGGAACTTCCGCATCATAATAAGACCCTGCCATTTTCTGAAGCTTTCGATGTATCTTACTTCCCGCATTCATTGCTTCCTTTGACAGAGTCCCATTACTGCTGCTTGTAATATCGCCGCATCTGTATATAAATTCTACCATATGCCTGACCGATACTTTAAATTCCATAACACTTATTTGTATACAATAGCTGCTGCCAGCTTCTCCGCTGTCTTCCGATCTGTCAGGATCTCAACCAGCTTCAGGCCAAAATCAATGGCTGTTCCCATACCGCGGCTTGTGATCACCTTACCGTCTGTTACTACATTGTCGTATGACACTTCTGCACAATGTAGCCCATCTTCCATTCCCGGATAACAAGTTGCCTTCTTATCCTTTAAGATGCCAAAAGCTCCAAAGGCGGTCGGTGCTGCACAGATCGCTGCAATATATCTTCCTGCTTCATACTGTCCACATACAAGATTCTTTACCTTCTCATTTGCGATCAGATTCGTCACACCAGGCATACCACCCGGAAGTACGATCATATCTGCATCATCTGCAAGTTCACTGATCTTCTCATCCATCTTTACTGTGATTCCATGTGAACCTGTAACCGTATCCTGATCGTCCGCTGCCACCATAAGGCAGTCAACCTTTGCACGTCTTAACAAATCTACAACGGTCAATGCTTCTACTTCTTCATATCCTGTCTCAAATAACATTCTGACTTTCATCATTCTTCCTCCGTTTCTCTGTACATATATTACTCGCTGAGTTCCAACACATCTGTCATAAATGCAAGTCTCTGTTCTTCATTCATACTGCTTAATGCACTGTTATGATACGCTCCATCCATAGATACATCTCTGGTAAACCATGCCGGCGCAATAAAACTGTCTGCATCTTCCTTTGTCTCAAATTCTACTTCTGCATAGATCAGTCCCTGATACAGTCCCTCAAAGACATCCAGTTCGATCTTAAGTCCTGCATCCTTTTTCTTATCACCGGTTGTTCCCTCTGTATCCGTTAGCGGAATGATATATCGGCGTTTCGTCACCAGATTTCCATCAATCTTGCCAAGCAGCCGTTTGTAATCCGCCTCATTCATCGGAAGTTCGAATTCCTGTCGCTCCAGTAATCCCTTTGACTTTACCGTGAGAATATACCTCTCATCTGCCTTTCGGATACGGATCACCGGACTTGTCGAGATATAGCCCTGCTCCAGTTCCTTATATGGATACGTTTTCAGTGAAAATGGTATCTCCTTTATCAGATATTTCCTTTCGATCTCCATAAAAGCCTCCTTTTATATCATCGCTTTATAACCAGTCCTCCGGTGGTGCTGTTGTTCCCACATGGCTTGCGATACCTCTGTTTATCATGGAAAATGCCAGGATCAGAGTGATCACAAACATAATAGATGATGGGATCAGAAAATTCAGACAGGTATTAACCGATGTGAGCAGCATCGGTAAAGTCAGTCCATAAATACACACCCGAAATACATTTCCATATGACAAACCTGTATGAAGTCCATTTGAAAGTGCACGCGCCACAATTGAAAATACAAGTGCAAGGAAGATCATCTTTATCACACTTCCAAACATCATAACAATATACATAATGATAATAGCCACATAAAATGCCGGTATCGCGGCTGCAAGCTGTTCATTATTAAACCCATCATAGAATAATTTGTCAAGATCCATCGTTGTGTATTCATATGACTGTCCGCCATTTATCATTCCCATAACCACATTCTCTTTGCCAAATGCAATATATACACCATTTGTCTTTATATCATCAAGTGTGATCCTGTCATAATCCGTATTCACATAGATCGTCGCATTTCCAATATCCAGTGACATCTCTGATGCTGCCGTAAGCTTTCCATCCTCAATCACAAACTGCGGAACCTTATTCGTGATCAGATTATTCAGCCCTCCTACATGCATGATAAAAGTGATCACACCGATTCCAAACTCAATAAAAGTCAGAATAAAGGCGATCAATAAGATGAATCCAACGGTCTTGCTCTCTTTCAGTTTCGTCAGATGCTTATAATTTTTCGGGCTGGATACTGCGATAGCCAGCTGATCGACCATCGTTACTTTTGAATATTCTTCGTCCATTAAATAATCTCCATTTTTTTCATAGCTTTATAGATTCCGTCTTCTCTGACATCATCCGTCACAAGACGGACTTTCTTCTTCAGATACTCCGGACCTTTTCTCATTATAATACTATTTGGCACATATGCCAACATCGGTTCATCATTACTTCCATCTCCAAATGCATATGCATTTTCTAATGGCAGTTCAAAATAATCAAGCAGATACCGGATACCGGTTGCTTTCGTATATCCTTTTGGCACGACCTCACAGAAATTACCTTCTCTCTGGATATACATATAGTCTTTTTTCAGATACTCTTTAAACGCTTCCAGATATGGGGTATCCGCATCATACCATGCACAGAACTTATCAAAGATATGATCATTTGCAGGATCGTCGTATTCCATATAGGTACTGGTCGCCTTAAAATAACCGATCAATTCTTTTAAATGCTCATTATCTGAAAATGCAGAGCTGGTAAATACCTTGTCTGCATGTTCATATACAGCATCCATTTTATATTCCAGACATTTCTGAATAACTCCTGCACAGATATCAAATGATGTATCATGATGAAATAATGTCTTACCATTATAAACAATATGAGTTCCACAGCCACAGACAAAGCCATCAAATCCTGCACTTCTGATCTCCTCTGTCACATTGCAGAATACTCTTCCCGTATTAATAAATGCCAGATGTCCATTTTCTCTTGCTTTTTGTATTGCCTCTTTTGCACTGTCCGGAAAATAACGTTTTCCATCATCTGTGATCAGGGTTCCGTCAATATCAAAAAAGAGAATCTTTCTTGTCTTATTCATGTCCATTTCCTCCGGTTTTTACCGCATGGGAATAAAAATGATCCCCACAGTAAGAATGCGTTCAGGGTTCTATGATCTTTTTGCATCATAAAACCCTGATTTTTCGTTTATGCTATGCAATTTTTATAACTGCTTCATCAGGTCGATCATCTCAAGTGCACCCATTGCGCAATCATAACCCTTATTGCCTGCCTTTGTTCCGGCACGTTCAATTGCCTGTTCAATATTCTCTGTTGTCACAACACCGAACATAACAGGGATACCGGATTCAAGTGATACAGATGCAATCCCCTTGGATACTTCATTACATACATAATCATAATGACTGGTTGCTCCACGGATAACTGCGCCAAGACAGATCACTGCGTCATACTTTCCTGACATAGCTATTTTTTTAGCTACAACCGGAATCTCAAATGCACCCGGAACCCATGCAACGGATATATCATCCGGATTTACGCTGTGACGTAATAATGCGTCCTCTGCACCGCTTACCAGCTTTGATACGATAAACTCATTAAATCTGGCTGCTACAATACCGATCTTTGCTCCATTGGCTACTATCATTCCTTCAATCTTCTTCATTTTATTATCCTCCTGCTATTAATTCAATATCAATTTATATAATTGCTTTTTCCTATTATTCTTAAATGGTTTTGCACATAATGCATGTCTACTATCTTACAGATCCAGTATATGACCCATCTTTTCTTTCTTTGTCTTCAGATAGAATGCATCGAACTTACCCGGCTGCATCTGGATCGGTACCCGCTCTACAATCTCAAGATTATATCCCGACAGACCATACACCTTTAATGGATTGTTCGTGAGCAGTCTCATCTTTCTGACACCAAGGTCAACTAAAATCTGCGTTCCGATCGTATAATCTCTTGCATCCTCAGGGAAGCCAAGTTTCAGGTTTGCCTCTACGGTATCTAAGCCCTGATCCTGTAACTGATATGCTTTGATCTTATTGATCAGACCGATTCCACGTCCTTCCTGCCTCATGTACAGAAGCACACCTCTTCCTTCCTTTGCGATCATTTTCATCGCTGCATCATACTGCTGACCGCAGTCACAACGAACAGAACCAAGTGCATCTCCGGTCAGACATTCCGAATGAACTCTGCATAATACCGGCTCGCCATCGGTGATATCACCCATTACCAGTGCCACATGATGTTCACCATTTAATTTATTGATATATCCATAGATCGTGAACTCACCGTATCTGGTCGGCATCTTGGCCTTTGCTACGCATTCTACAAATACCTCATGCTCCTTACGGTACTGAACTAACTTCTCGATCGTAGAGATTTTCAGGTCATGCTTCTCAGCAAATGCAAGCAGATCGTCCTTTCTTGCCATTGTACCGTCATCCTTCATGATCTCACAGCACAGACCACATGGCTTTAAGCCTGCGAGTCTGCACAGATCGACAGTTGCTTCTGTATGTCCGCCTCGCTCGATCACGCCACCCGGAACTGCACGTAATGGGAACATATGACCCGGTCTGCGGAAATCCTCCGGCTTTGCATCTTCTTCTACGAACTTTCTGGCTGTAATGCCACGCTCATAAGCTGAGATTCCGGTTGTTGTACTTACATGGTCAACAGACACTGTAAATGCAGTACAATGATTATCTGTATTTGTGATACACATCTGTGGAAGATTTAGCTTCTCCACATAAGAATCATCCATCGGCATACAGATCAGACCTCTGGCATATTTGGCCATAAAGTTCACATTCTCTGTTGTTGCGAATTCGGATGCACAAATAACATCTCCTTCGTTTTCTCTGTCTTCATTATCGAGCATAACGACAACCTTACCGGCTGCCAGATCTGCTAATACTTCTTCTATACTGTTTAATTCCATCTGTCTTTACCTCCATAGGAATATTTATTTTATAAAAATCCATTCTCTGCCAGAAAATTCATATCTACTTTTTTCCCTTTATCTGCTTCTTCTTTGTCTTTAAAATGAAGTAGTTTATCTACATACTTACCGATCACATCATTTTCCAGATTAACTACTGCACCGGTCTGTCTGCGGATCAACGTTGTCTCCTCCGCTGTGTGCGGAATGATCGAAACCTTAAAACAGTGATCATCGACATAAGCAACAGTCAGGCTGATTCCATCGATCGTGATCGACCCTTTCTCGATGATATACTTTAGCAGCTTCCGGTCACATGTTACTGTCACCCAGATTGCATTTTCTTCTCTGGTATAATCTGTAATCACCCCGGTTCCATCGATATGCCCGGATACGATATGACCGCCAAATCTTCCATCTGCAGCCATCGCCCGCTCTAAGTTTACCTTGCTTCCGGAACTCAGAGTACCCAGATTACTCCTTCTTATTGTCTCTGCCATCACATCTGCCATGAACAAATGCCCCGACATTCCTGTGATCGTCAGGCAGACCCCATTAACTGCTATGCTGTCACCGATCTTACTTCCCTGCAGAACCTTGTCTGCCTCTATGGTCAAGCGACCGGAGGATGCGCCTTTTTCTATCTTCTTTATCGTGCCTGTCTCTTCCACAATACCTGTGAACATGACTGCCTCCTTAAAATAAAAAAGCCGGAGAACTATGTCTCCGGCGGGTTGTTTGTTATGAAATGTTGGTGCAGATTCTACGCATACTGATATCTGTTATCTGCATTCTTCTTTCATCCAGACTTTACTGTCGGCTTTGGATTCTCACCAAATCATGCCTTGCGGCTCGCGGGCTCACATAAATTACTATATATACCGCCGGTGGGGAAACGAACCCCGCCCTGAAGACTTCAACATGGTTATATTGGCACAGTTTATTATGTTTGTCAAGCTGTTATCTGAAAATACTGAAGCATGATATCAGTTCCAAACCTCTGAACAGACCCAAACTCAAACAGATAGGCTTCTGACGGTGATTCTACACCCATACCGCCTACCGGTGTATAACCTGCACTTCCTCCAAAAATCTTCGGTGCTATATAGACATCGACCTCTTTTACGATACCTGTCTTTAACGCGCTCTCATTTAAAGTTCCTCCACCTTCCAGCAGGATTCCATCTATATTTCTTGCTCCAAGCTGTTTCATCAGTTCCGGCAGATTCACACGGCCATCTGCACTCTCCGTCTCGATGATCTCAATGCCTGTCTCGATCAGCTTCTGCTTCTTATCTGCCTGATCCTCTGAATGTATGGTTGCAAGAATCGTCGGTACTTCATATGCTGTTCTTACGATCTGTGAATCCATAGGAATCCGAAGTCTGCTGTCACAGATAATACGAACCGGATTTCTTCCTCCTTCTATCCTGCAGGTAAGTGCAGGATCGTCTTTTATCACAGTTTCACTTCCAACCATGATACCTGTAAGTGCATTTCTCTGCTCCATCACATGTGCCCTTGCTTCTTCCCCTGTGATCCATTTGCTCTTACCACTGTAGGTTGCGATCTTACCATCCATCGTCATTGCATATTTCATTACGACATATGGTGTTTTATTTACAATATAATGGAAAAATACTGGATTCAATCTGTCACATTCTTCTTTTAATACATGTGTGATAACTTCGATCCCTGCATCCCGAAGGATCTGATATCCCTTTCCTGATACAAGTGCATTCGGGTCATCCGAACCTACATAGACTCTGCGGATCTTATGCTCGATGATCGCATTTACACACGGAGGCTGTTTGCCATAGTGGCAACAGGGCTCCAGAGTTACATACATTTCCGCTCCCTCTGCATCTTCTGTCAGATGTGCAAATGCATCCCGTTCTGCATGAAGTTCTCCGTATTTTCTATGATATCCTTCGCCAATAATCCGTCCATCTTTTACGATCACTGCTCCAACCAACGGATTCGGATTTACCGCTCCGGTTCCTTTTTTTGCCAGTTCAATGGCTCTTCTCATATATGTTTCCTGCATACTGTCTAACCTCGTATTTCTAATCGAATTCTTGTCCGCTTCTTATACACTTTCCGTATAACTCCTTGACAAATCAGTTTTATACTATTTATAATCTCTCTATCTTATACTATTGGAGTTTAACATGTTTCAGAAATTTTATCCATCAGAATATTATACATCAACCTATGTCATTGATTTTGCCAAATATTATAAAAAAGGCTACCGTGGTATTTTATTTGACATCGACAATACTCTGGTTCCTCATAATGCTCCGGCAACAGACGAAGCGATCAAACTGATCCATAAGTTAAAAGAGATCGGATTTGGCATCTGTCTGGTCTCAAATAACAAAGAGCCCAGAGTTGCAGAATTCAATAAGCCTTTAGGTGTAAAATACATCTATAAGGCCGGGAAGCCCAAACGTGCCGGCTATCAGAAAGCCATGCAGCTTCTTGGTACTGATACAACAAATACACTCTTTGTTGGAGATCAGTTATTTACAGATCTCTGGGGAGCAAATAACACCGGCATCACTTCACTGCTGGTAAAGCCGATTGACAAGAAAGAAGAGATTCAGATCATCCTGAAGCGGATTCCCGAAAAGTGGATTCTGCATTCCTACCTGAAAAAACATCAGATTGTACGGTAAATCTGCGTAAAACGAGAGATGATACTACTTATTATTACACAAGACGCTTTCGCTCTACCTTCGACGTAACGGTACATAAGGTTGCAAAATACGCAACCTAAGTACCGACGCTCAGGCAGGCTTGTTCCATAATAATAGTATCATCTCTCATTTTTCTAATAATAAAGAGGTATATATTCAGATCTAAGTTTTTCATCTGGAATGTATACCTCTTTTTTATCTGTGCTTATTGTCTAAACTTTTATACTAACATGTCCATGTTCAGACGTTTGATTACCTGAAAGGATTTTGCACGAAGTTCTTCTGCATCGAACTGTGACAGCATGGTATCTTTATCCCATTTTGTCTTCATAAGTGCATTTAACAGATCTTCGATATACGCTTTTACATATTTTACGTTTTCGTCTGATTTATCTTTCAGAAGAACCACGATGTTATCGATTGCTTCGATCACACCGGACTCCTGCTGTTTTACAGGTGTCTGACCTGATTCATCAGATAACTCAATAACCTTACCTGTCTTAGTGATGATTACTTTCTTGTTCGGAGCACTTGCAGCCTTTGAAGTTCCCTTCTTATCAAGCATTCTGTGAATTACTTTTACAAGACATGCAACTGCATAGGTAGCTTCTTCTGCGGTTGGCTTCTCAAGACCCTTATCATTATGCTGATTCCATAACCACTCTGACTTACATAACATCTCTTCTACCGAAGCATCACGCAATAATCTTGCAAGATCCGCATCCGCAGATGATCCCTTGTTCTTTCCAAAGAATCCACCACCGGATGTCTGTGCCTCCTGACCATATTTTGCAGGTAATGCAATCTTTGCATATGTCTCCTGTAAATATTTCTTTGCCGTATTTAAATCGTATCCTGAACTGATGATCTGTACCTTTCCATTGCTCAGCCCATTCACGATCATATCTTCAGCAGCCATAAATAACAGGTGCTTCTGTCTGTCATCGATCATCTTCTTGATCTCATAATTGGTCTTGCTCTTTTCAAGGATTGAATTCTTGCGAACCTTAAATGCTTTAATCTTTTCCTTTACACTGAAGAACTGCTTCAGAAGGTTTGGATTTGCATTTACATAATTATTGATCCATGTTAACTCAATATACTGATGTTCGATCTTATTTGAAATCTCATATACATTATAACCATCAAATACTACATTTAATGTTGTATAGAGAAGTTCCAGCATCTCATATTTTTCTTCCCAGGAACGGGATGACATATCCTGATTTACAATAGCTTTTATTCCACACTCATAGAATACAAGATTGTATTCATAAAGGCCTTCAAAAATGTTGGTCTTACCGTTCAGCTGGGAACCGGTTCCAAGTGTCTGAAGATTTTTCTTCATCTCAGGTTCATCTTCGATATATTTGTATACCTTCCTGATAAATCCTGCAACTTCTGAAAGAAGACTATCAATTCTCTTGTTATAAATCTCCTGTTTGGAAATGGCAGATACAACACTTCTTGACAATACGCTTGTACTCTGAGCACTGTTACAATTCCGGATCAACTCTTTGAAATTCTCATATACTGCAAGATTATCGATTGGAATATACTCTGCATTTAAACCATAGAATTCAAATGCCTTTGCATAATTCTTATCATTAATATAAGCATTGAATAAGCCGATGCTGAACTGGATCTTATAATCATTTCCAACATGTGGATCTTCTACTACATAATCGAAAAGTACTTCCAGGTTATTGATATATGCATCTGATTTTGCTGCTGAAAGTGGAAGTCCCATCTCCATAACAACATTGATCAGATCCAGATATCCCATAACAGCCTTATCAAAGTTCTTAGGTCTGTCATCATCCTCTAAGATCTGATAACTTACATTGATAAGTAATGGTGCAATACGTTCTCCGATCAGACGCATAGCCTCCGGAAACTTCTCTGTCTGATATAAGTAGATCAGCCAGATACTATATCTGTAAATACCGGTTGCACTGATAGGTGCGTCAATATCAGACGGATCAATATCCCCATATATAAATTTGAACAATGGCTCTATCCACTCTTCAATCTCATATCGACCGGTTGCCTTAATATTAAAATCAACAAATTCAGCCAGTTCATATAATTTTGTACACTGAGCCTTTACCTCGTCATCAACCATCATGGATGATAAATCGAAATTACTGTCTTTCAGATAATCGATAACAAGTGCATAAAATCCGTCCTCAACCTGTTCATTCAAAAATCTGATCAGTAATCCTTTGTTATTGGATGCTGCTATGGATAGAACATTATTTTCATTGTCCGATGCAATGTTAGCTGGTAACATATTCTATTCCTCCTTTTTGTCTATTCTTTGTATGCTTTCGATAAATTTTTTTTCATATTTATAACTATATCACAAAACATTTTACTGTTCAATCAATTTTTGGTAATTTCTACAAATCGTCATTGTGCATAATTGCTGAAAATACAAATCCTATGAATCTAAAATCGTTTTGTCAGTATTTACTAATCAAGACCTGCCATGTGAAGAATCGCCATTGCATTCGTCGTTGTACATCTGCCATCCTTTTTCTTATAATCAAATCTCAGCTGATCTCCTTCATAATATTCTTCAAAATGATAATTTGCTGCCGGTATACCGGCTTCATTTTTCAGATCACATAATTCAAAATCATGTGTAGACACGATCGTCATAGAATTATCATCTGACAGCTTTTTAATAACCTGAGACGCTCCTACGATACGATCCGCAGAATTAGTTCCCTTAAAGATCTCATCAATCAGGCACAACATCGGCATATCATTTTTCTTATATTCCACCATAGATTTAATTCGAAGAATCTCTGCATAGAATGTCGATATACCATTGCTGACATCATCGGTCACTCTCATCGAAGTAAATATCTTCATATAGTCTGCATGCATATTTTCCGCACACACAGGCGCACCTGCATACGCAAGGATCAGATTGATTCCCAAAGTTCGAAGGAATGTTGTCTTACCTGACATATTCGATCCAGTAATGATCGTTGTTCCTCCCTTAAATGATACGCTGTTTGGAACTACCTTTGATGGATCTATCAATGGATGGCGCATATTCTCTGCTGTTACCTCTACTTTATCATGTCTTGTCACCTCAGGATATGATACATCTCTGGTTCTTGCGAGTGCTGCAAAGGACAATAACTCTTCCATTCTGGAGATCGCATGTATCCAGTCTTTCACCTGACTGCCATATTGATCTCTCCATTTATCCATCATAAAGCCCAAATGGAAGTCCCATAAAAGCAGACCACAGAGAACCTGATGAATGATCGGATTATAACGAATATTAAATGCTGAACTGATCCGTTCCAGCTTCTTCACAGCATTTAAGGCTCCTGAATCTTCCGAGATCGTATTTTTTATATTTTTTAACAGATCAGTATCAAAATCCTCATTCGCTATCTGTTCAAACATTTTAATATAATCATCGATCACATAACCAAATGAAATCATCGGCATAACCGCCTGCCCTGCTACCCCTGATGTGATCCATGCAAATAACAGAACAGCAAAAAATGAGATCAGGGAATATCCCAGATTTATTTTTCCTATGACGCTAAGGATCAGTAAAACGATCGTCACAAGCGGCAGCAGAAACCGAAGTATATTAAAGATCCCCGCTATATGTTCATCACTGGTACAATAAGCAACGAATTCATCAGATGAATATTTTTTCTTCTTACCCATTCCCGACTTCACACATAAGGTTTCAAATCCCATTGAAAAATCATGTTTCTCTGTCAGTTCCTTTACAGCATCCTGTCGTTTCTTTCTGTCTTCTGATGCAAATTCCGGCTGTCTTAAGGTTTCCGCAAGCAGCTGTTTTCCATCTTCCGTTCCTGCTACACAGATAAACTGATAAAGTGAATTTTTACCCATTATATCCAGATCTTTTGCAACCAGATCTTCATCTGTCAGATACTCTGAACCGTCTTCCTCAAATTCTTTCCAGCTGTCATCATATCGTTTCAGATATCGCTCATATACCATTACCTTTGCTCTGTTATATTCCAGCTGTTCATTTAATTTGCCATGTTTGAATACTAAGAATACAAAGACCACCACCGCAAGAATTCCTGCTATAAGAAATGGTACATTGGAATCATATAAGCCAACGATCAATCCTCCTGCCATCACCAGAAACATCAGAAAGCGAATCGTACCGATGCTGGAATAACGGTCTTCCAATTCCTTCTGTTTCTTTTTTAATTCTTCCAGTTCTGTCTTAAAACGCTCCATACTGCTTCCCCCTTTGATTTCTGCCATTTCTATCTCTCCTTAATCCTATCTTCTTATTTCCTTTTGATCATTTTTGATCTGATTATCATAATTAACTATTATATTTGTTGTATATCTTTGAAAACTATAGCATACTTCATCTTATCAGGCAAATGTTAAAAGTTCGTGAAATCTGTCCATTATTCCCTTTGTTTATCATTGTTTTCTTGCTTTTTAAGTGTATACATATTAAAATTATGGAAACGTTATTTATAACGGCTTTTACATCATATATAGAAGGAGATTATGCACTATGGGAAAAGGTAAATTATTCAAAGCCGCTGCTACGATCGCTGCGATCGGCGGTGTTTGCTATGTATTCAGGGACAAGATCAAGAATTCTACTGTATACCAGTCTTTAGATATGGATGATAAAGTAGAAAAAGTAAAGAATACGATCAAGGAAAAAATGCCTGCAAAAGAAGAAGCAGCAGATCGTGATTACTTCTCTCTGGATGATACTGTTGATAATACTGATACAAATGATGAAGCTGCTACTGTAGCTGAAAGTGTATCAGATGTTACCGCAAAAGTAGACAATCTTCTCTCCGATATACCTTCCGCATCGGAAGAAGCTGTACCGGAAGAAACTACAGCAGAGGAAGCCGCAACAGAAGATGCTGCAACAGAAGACGCAGCAAAGGAAGAAGAAAGCCCTATTCTCTATGAGAACGAGGGATTGTCCGATGTATCCGAGGATCTCGATGTTATCGAAGAGCAGGATAAGCTGGATCTTTAATATCAATAATATGCAAAACACCCGGCTGATCCAAATTGCTGTCACACTATACAACAGCAAATCCGAATCAACGGGTGTTCTTTTTTTGCAGTAATGGAATTATCTCATCCACAATACTCTCATCTTTGAAATTATGTTCATATATCATTCCGGCAGCATTTGATATAATCAGTTTGTAAATATTGCGTCCTGTCCTGCTTCTTCGTTCTGTATGCTTCGAGATCACTTCTATATTTCTTAACAATATAATATCGGTGCGAAACAGTGTGCTGATAATCAGATATCTCTTCGTCACATAGCAATTATGATTTTCATATACAACTGCATCATGTAACTGTCGGTTCATATCCCTCACAACCAGTTTCCTGTCAAATACGCCCTGTAAATGTCTGATCTGTGGGTGATACCACGGACAAAATATGCAGCAGATAATCTCTGCGACCGATAATGCCATCATAGCAAGTGCAAGATAAAATGCAAATTTCACAATACAGTAAAATGTCTTTGGATAGTCTACCTCGCTGATCATATAATCATATGTTATCTTCTCTAATTGCTCCTTACTTATCCCTGCACTTTCTGCACACTGAGATAAAATGTAACTACAGGTTGCCGGGTCTTTCTTTAACTGTCCCTGTACAGTATAATCTCTTATGATCGATTCTGTATCTTCTACCAGCACGATCATAAATCTGTCATTTACCCATGCACAGTAATATCCGCCAACACGCTTACCATTCACACAGTAATCATATCCCATATATTGAAGCTTATCAAACGACATTTCGACATTCGATATTCCGGAATTATACAATCCCGGAATATCGGATAACTTCTTTATGGTGTGAAATGTAAAATTTCCAAGCAGATGGAACTGTACCATTAAGCCTGTAAGAACTGCCATGATAACTGCACTTCCAAGCAGCGACATAACTGTATTTTTCAATAATAAAAGATTCAGACGTTTATTCTGCATCATATTCTTTAGAAGTGACTGCCACCACCACCATGGCTGCCTCCTCCACCGCCTCCGCTGCTGCCTCCGCTGCTTGACGACTCTATTTTTACACTTGTAACATCTTTACGGATGAAAATATCACGATGATCCAGAAGTTCCACATTTCCATTCACATATGTATTTAATGTAGTTGTATCTTTTCCAGCCTTCTTTGACATATTTGTAATAAAGAAGATTACGGCACACACAACAACTGCTACAAATATAAACAATGGAGATACATGAATTCCTCCACCGTTTGCACTCTTCATGCAACGGGCAGCCTTCTCAATCATAACTGTAAAGCCTTTTACAGCATCTGAACGCAGGTATTTACCACCAGCCTCCGTTAATGATGATGCCTTTGAATCACTGATCCTGGCTCGTACTCTGGTTCCCGATGTACTCATCCATACGTCTCCGGCTTCATAGTTAGCTGCAATTACGATACTGTCACTTGGCACATAGCCATCACTTGTACTCCGATTACTGGAAGGATCATATTCCCAATTCTCCCATCCAAAACGGTTCTGATCGCACATTGCCGTTGCAACTGCTTTAATTGCTTCAAATTCGGCGTAATATGTATCAGACCAATATGTATCAAACATATTCTGTGCTTTTTCGTTGTCAATCGTTATAACAACGATATCTGCACCTATCTTATCTTCATATTCTGCAATTACATCTTCCAGTCTCTTTTCTTCTGAATCTGTAAGTTCCTCTCCATAGTCGAATACTCTCTGATCTGTCAGACATTCTGTGTTGCTTCTCTTATCATGTTTCAGATTCTGCTTACTGACAAGAACACTTCCAACCATCAGAACAAGACCAATAACAAATAATACCAAAACGGTGATCTTATACTTTTTCATATTAAATCACCTCCAGGATCATAGCTATACCGGAAGCACATACTGCTACCGATGCAGCAAATGCTGCTGTAAGCCCAATTGCACGACTGATACTTCTCGGTGGTGTACCCACACATTTACCTGTCTGTCCATTTACATAGAACATATAATTCTGTCCCTTATAACGATATTCATAGATCCATACAGGCATCAGTGCAAACCGATTCGCCAGCAGTTTATTATTTGCATTCATATTCTCAGCTGTCAGACTGGTATAACCGGAAGCTTCCTGTTCTGCCCATCTCTTTGACGTGTCATTCACCTTAGTTACTGCTCTTCCTGATAACTGATCCGGCGTATAATTGTATATCTCCGCATCAAAGCCTGACAGATACTTATTATCATGCTGAGTCAGCTGATCATAACCATACGGTTCCATCAGATCCATAATACCATCCGGCATCTCGATCGAAGCATCAATAGGAATACCGTTATACTTGATGTGCAGCTTCCGATAGACATCAAAATAAGATGTCTCTGTATATTTTCTATCGCCGGATGTCCATGTACGAACCTTTGTACCAACGGCTTTATAATCTACATTTGTATCAAAATCATACAGCCAGAATGGCACATAAACTCCTCGAAGCTGTTCCAGTGTCTTTGTTGACAGGAAATCTGTTGGAAGAAATAATTTCTTTCCAAATTCCTGTTTTAACTTTTCTTCTGCGTCCCGCTTTGAAACCTTAAATGGCAGGATCACATCCGGTCCATATGGATATACTACAAAATCATCCCGGATGATCGGTACTCCGCACGCCGGACATCTGCCTGCCGAACCATATTCATTCCGATATGTGATCTGGCTTCCGCATGCAGGACATATCATAGGTGTCTCGGATGGAATACTCTGTTCACAATCATTTCCACCACAGCTCATACATTTCATATGTCCGCTTTGTGGGTCATATACAACATTTCCACCGCAATTCACGCACTTATAAATCATGTGTTCTCTCCTCCTGTTTTAACCCCTTACAAATAAATTTGCGTCCATTATATCATGTGCTTCGCAC
>DJPV01000095.1 GCA_002437435.1 Lachnospiraceae bacterium UBA6403
GACTTTCGTCCTGCATGCTCATGCCTGTTTGCCCGGCAAATAATTACACAGCTTTGTCTGCTAGCAGCCAAGCTGTGTAATTGCTTGCCGGGGTTATTCATTCATTATATCACTCATTTTGATGCACTGTATACTGGACAAATGGCTAGTATTCTTTATTTTTTTGAATTTTTGAATCTTTATTATAAAATACTTGCTTTTTTTAGGAGAAATATTTATACTAATACAGGTATCGAAATCCGTACTTTTTCGTATGCATTTTCTTTCGGCGCGTGGCTCAGCTTGGTAGAGCGCTTCGTTCGGGACGAAGAGGTCGCAGGTTCAAATCCTGTCGCGCCGATTTTTTTATGCTCTTTTTTATTCTTTAAAGTTCATTTAAGGATTCCCTTTTAGAATACAGGTAAATTAAATATTTTGAAAGGGATTTTTATTATGAAGAAAAGAAATTTATCATTTATCTGTGCGGCAGCTCTGGTGCTTACCATGACAGCCTGTGGTAAAACCACCACAACCTCCACTACATCTTCCACAACAGGAAGCGAAACTGTAACAACAACGGAATCCACCGAAGATACCGACTCTAACAAGCAGGATCAGAACACTCCTCCTGATAAGCCGGACGGCGACAATGCAGGACAGCCCGGCGGCGGATTTGGCGGTTCAGGCGAAGTAACTCAGGGCGACAGCGCAAACACGATCGATTCCGACGGAATCTACAGCAATGAATCTTATACTTCTACCGGCGATGATGAGAACGCCCTCCGGGTGGATGGTGCAACCGTTACCTTAGATGGTATCACCGTCGACAAATCCTCCGGCAGCAGTTCTAACACCGAAGATGGTGATTTCTATGGTATGAATGCTACCTTTCTGGCAACTGACGGCGCAACGGTTACGATCAAAAATGCAACCGTCACTTCTTCTGCCCAGAACGGAAATGGTGTGTTCAGTTACGGAAGCGGCACAACCGTGAATATATCAGATTCAACGATCACCACAACGGCTGACAATTCCGGCGGTATCCAGACCACAGGCGGCGGCACAACAAATGCTTCCAACCTGACAGTCGAAACCTCCGGTAATTCTGCCGCAGCGATTCGTTCCGACCGTGGCGGCGGCACAGTAAATGTCGATGGCGGCACTTATACAAGCAACGGTTATAACTCTCCTGCCGTTTACTCTACCGCCGACATCTCTGTAAAGAACGCTACCCTGACTGCCAACAATTCAGAAGCGCTGGTTATCGAAGGTGAGAATTCGATCGCGCTGGAAAACTGTGATGCAAGTGGAAATATGAGCGATACCAAAGGAACAAGCTCCGATGAAAATGTACACAATGTCATGATCTATCAGTCCATGTCCGGTGATGCAAATGTAGGAACTTCTGAATTCTCCATGACCGGAGGTACACTTACTTCAAATAATGGAGATATGTTTTACATTACAAACACGAATAGTGTGATCTCTCTTTCCGATGTAACGATCACAAATAAAGACAGTGACAGCTACCTGATGAACATTTGCGGCAACTCCGCTTTTCATGGCTGGGGTATCGCAGGATCAAATGGCGCACAGGTAACATTTACCGCAAGCGACCAGGCCTTAGACGGTGATATCGTTGTGGATACGATCTCCACACTTGATATGACATTATCTAATAACAGCACCTTTAACGGAACGATCAATATTACCGATAATGCCGATGGCGGCACTGCTGTCTCCGACAATGCAGTTGTTACGATTGATTCCGGAAGCACCTGGAATCTGACCGGTAACTGCACGATCAGCAGCCTTACCAATAATGGCACGATCAATTTCAACGGCTACACCATCACTCTTGCAGATGGCACGGTGTTGAAGTAAATTTCTGAAAAATGGGGGATATTATTATCTATTATCATGCAAGTTCTTTGCCATAATAGTAATATATCCTCCATTTTTTTAAATTTTGTATTCTATATAAATCCATTTCACAATTATTTACAGAACATTTGATACCTCAAAAATAAACGGGAACATATATGGTGGAACTTTTATAATATCTCCATCTATAGAAAAATTCTTAGGATGAATAATATATGGTGTTGCTATTTTTTTACCATACATCTCCTTGAATCTGCTAAGTGATATTGCTGAATAATTCTTTGAGGATTTCACCTCTAATGGATATACTTTGAAATTCGTCTTGCTCTCATTTGATAATAAAAAATCAATTTCTATATCATTTCTGTGTTTTTCCTCGTTATACTTTGTGTAAAAAAAAGTTTTCGTCCCATTGCCGTAATCATTTGAGCAATCATATTTTCATAAATCATTCCTTGATTCAATGATAATTTCTCGTCCATAATCTGCTTATATAATTGCTGGTCCATAATTTCATTTTCACTAAATGCAAGACTAACCAACAATCCTGTATCTCCCATGTAACATTTTACATATGAATCGTTTTTATTTAATGCAAATCCAACATTCGGATCATTACATTTATAGCACAAATTACATATCATGGAATCATCCAACCAGAAAAGAGGATCATCATATTTTGCAAATGTTGCATTTGGCTCAACCTCGCTGAGTACAATTCTTTTTTCATGTGTGGACAAATACATCGGTATATTTTCAAAAATAGCTGACACCCTGGAATTGTAACGTTTTGCTGCTTTTTTTATATCATCGCGATATAGTGAAAGAATATCTCTCTTTTCAATATCTGCGGCAGAAAAATCTCTTGCATTTTCCTTAAATGCCACCACTCACTGCCTGAGTCATTCCACCTACAAGTAAATATTCTTTAAAAAGGTGCATTGCTTTTTGATGCATTTTCTGTTCTAATGCCTGTTTGCTTTCCAGACATTTTTTTATATATTCCAGCAAAAGTTCTTCACCCATATACTGCATGAATTCCTCAAAATCTACCGGATACATTTTTATTTTACGTTCTTCCGATGGAATCGTGATACTTTCAACATTTTCTCGTATTGAAATCAATGAACCAGTCTCAATGTAATCATATCTCCCATCTTCAACAAGATACTTGATCGTCTCTCTAGCTTTTGGAAATTTCTGAATCTCATCAAATATAATAAGAGATTCTCTCTCATATAAACGCGTATTATATTCAAGCATAATAGTTTGAAAGAAAATATCCAATTGATTAATATCATCAAACATTTCTATTATCTTTTTGCTGGCTTTATTAAAATCAATTAATATATAACTTTTATACTCTTTCTTCCCAAATTCTTTTGCAATCGTTGATTTTCCAATTCGGTGTGCTCCTTCAATTAAGAGGGCTTTTGTTCCTTTTGTAGTTTGTTTCCAAGCCAATATCTTTTTATAAATTTTTCTTTCTATCATACCATATCACCTGCCAATCCTTTATTTATCTTATATTTTAACAGTACGCAAAGTATTTTTGAATAATTTTATATATAGTGCGCAAAGTAACATGCTGCATATTTACATACAGTGCGCAAAGTAATTTCTATCATTATTATATATAATGCGCAAAGTGAACTGTTTTATTCATATTTTCAGGTGATAAATTCGCTCATTCAATTCTTCCATCCTCTATCCTGTACCGGATCGGACATCGCATCGCAACCTTTGGATCATGCGATACGATAATGATCGTTATCCCCTGCCGGTTTAATTCCAAGAGCAGATCCATAAGGCTGTCGGTATTTTCAGAATCTAACGCTCCTGTCGGTTCATCTGCAATGATTACTTTTGCATCCATTGCCAATGCTCTGGCGATCGCAACCCTCTGTCTTTGTCCGCCGGATAACTGATTTGTCTTTTTTTGCTCTAACCCCGAAAGCCCTACAGCCGACAATATCTCCTTTGCTTTATTTTCAAATTTGCGATTATATCGTCCTCCGATCACTTCGGGCAGACATACATTTCGCAGAACTGTATCGTTTCCAAGAAGTCCAAAATCCTGCATGATCATCCCTATCTTTTGATTGCGTATTCTGCATCTTTCTTTATCAGACATATCAGAAACCAGTTTCCCACAAAAACGATATTCCCCTGAACTCGGCGAATCAATTCCTGCAATAATATGCAGCAGAGTTGATTTTCCGGAACCGGAAGGTCCGGTAATGGCAACCATATCCCCCTCTTCTATTCTCAGATTAATATCCTTTAATGCATGCGTCTCAGATGCTTTTCCTGCATTATATGTTTTTTCAATCTTTTCTAATTCGATCATATCAATCACCGCCCTTTAATAATTCGATCTCTGCCTGTTTTCCGGTGCGCCGGAATCCCATCCATATGCTCAATAGCAGAATGAACAAAAGCACACCTGCTGAAAATCCATAACTGAATATCCCTGTATATCCGTAACTCTCCTGTATTTTTAATATTGTTTTTGTAAACCATGGATATAAAAGTGCCGCTATTCCAAATGACACAGCCAGCAAAATTGCACCGGATGAGAAAATAACTGCTATCATCTTCTTTCTTGTCATTCCCAGTATATAAAATACTGCAAACTCGTTTTTCTTCTGTGCGATCATAAGATACAGATATCCGCCATACCCAAATACTGCGATTAATGTCAACAAAGCAAATGCAAGCACATACCATGCATTTTCTTCCAGCATATTCTTAAAAGCTCCTGCTGCTATCGTCCGGTAAGTATTTAAAGTTCCATAATTTCTCATTTTGCTTTGCAAAGAGGTTGCCAGATTTTCTCCCGATACATGTTCTTCCGGTTCTATCAGAAAATTAACATTTGTCAAATGATCAAACAATCCATCCATAGCCTTGCCAAATACAATAAATCTGTATTCCGATAAATCTTTCGATGGAACTGCCATATCTCCCAATTCCATGATATCTCCATAACTGAAAACCACAGGAACCGCACTGTCTTCCTGTAAGATACCCGCCACCTCACATGGTATTTTTATCGTATCATCAAAAGCAAGATTGATTTCCGTCTTTGTTCCAACCGGTAATTCCTCTGCCATAGAACTGCTGACCAATATAGGAACATATCCTTCTGATACATTTTTCAACGCCGCTGATTCCGTATTTAATCGGATAACATCTAACATTTCACTCGAATATAAAACCAGATTTGCGCTGCCCAACTTCCCATTCGTCTGCATATAAGTACCATTTTCAAATGCACATCGATCTACTTTTTTCACACCGTCCGACTCCTGCAGCAGCTCATAAATCTCTTTTGCCGCAGTTCCATTTCCGGTCATTTCCTGCGCATATATTAAATTATTCTTGCTAAAATGAAGCATAGAATCGAAGTCTAATGTATATGCCGCTTTTACCTGCTTTTTCTCCATCAGATATGAATCGATCGGTTTTAATACAACGAACGACATTTCAAGCATACATATCAACTGAATGAATAAAACAATCTCCCCAAATAACTTCTTTGTATATAAATACCTGCATATCCGAAGAAAATTCATACGATCTCCCCCTTTGTATATAAACGAACCACCTTTCCCATCGGTCTTAACGTGCATAATATCGAAAATCCAAACATAACAGCTAATATATATATCAGGCTGTCAGGCATCGGAAACGCATTTCCATAGACATATTGAAGTAATGGAAATGTAAGATATTGCAGAATAATCGCAATGATACTGCCAACGCCATAATATAAAAGCCAGTGTCCATAGATCAATAACATGCACCGTACTTTTGGCATTCCGCACAACCACAAAACGGTGATCTCTTTTTTATAAGTTGTGATCCATTCTGCCATGAGTCTGATTACTGTTATCCCGGCGATCATACACAAAAGAAATGCCAGTATTTCATATTGCGTCCGTCCTTCCTCCAGCACATCATCGGAATTGCTATCGGGTAAATATACCTGCGTCGATGGAAACATATCCTGTATTTTTTCTGCATATTTCTGCAAATCCTCATAAGATGCAAAATTGAATTGTGCCAGTATCTGTTCCGGTTGAAATTCTTCTTTATAGCATTTATATGGGATCAACATATATTGCATTTCCTCACCGGCTTCTTCCCCTAAAATGTCGATCTGCGACTGTGATGATCTGGCTGAAGCGAAGGACCATGGAACGATCCAGCCCATACCGATTACTTCATATGTATGTTCTCCTGCTTCAAAACTTCCGCTTCCGGCTATTGCATTTTTCATATTGTCAGATACAAAACCAACATATTCACCTGCTGCCTGTTCCTCCTTGTTAAAAAAATTTCCTGAAGTGATTGGAAACCAATTGTTTCCTTTTGTTCCATCCCAACCTACCAATACTTTTTTGCTCTCCAGTCTTGTGAAATATAATACATTTACCATGCCTTTTTTTGAGATGCTGTTCAGATATGCAGACATCTCATCCATATTTACACCGTTTTTCTCGTCTATATCGATCGTCAGAGATGCTTCCGTATTGCTGCAGGTAGCCAACTGATACTGTCCAACTGCCAGACCCAGCATGATACTGATGCAATATACACATATGACAACGCCCAACAATAACAACCCGGATATGACAGGATTCATGCTTATGTGTTTCTTTAATACATGTCCGAATATCATAGATATGCCCTCCTTCCTACCCCCTGCAAACAAACAATTTTGTGGGCATAGATTACTCCATACACCTGAAAAATCATCCCTTGCAAGGAAATGATTTTTCATCATCATACCATCCATATTGCCCCGCTCAAGGCTCACCGGCGCAAACAGCATCCTGCCGGACGCAAACGACATATGGAAATGAAATTACAGCCTGCACAGAAAAGGCTGGTATGTTACAATAAATATTGTAGAAATGGAAATTTATCGAAAACAAATATAAACGAAATGGGAATGCGAGGGGATATTTTTGAGTGACTATATTGTAGAATTTATTATAAATATCTGGGTATCATTTCTTTTTCTGATACTTGCAAATGGAAAATTAAACCGGCGAAGCTTCAGATATTCTTATCTGTTACAGATCCTGTCGGTTCTTGTATTGGCAGAATGTGCCTTATTACTGGATGTCATGCAGGCTCCCGTTATCATCAAATCCCTGACAATACTGTTGGTCTTACATTACCTGTACACCTGTATATTCTTTACGTTCCAGATCAGCAATCTGTTCTGGGTCATTATATTCTGCATAATAGAACTTGCCTCCAAATTCATAGCAACCATACTCCCTGCAGAATGGCTGCACACAGATGCCGATGGGATGCTGACGGAGCATGCAGTCCAAAGCCCGGTTACGATCCTGTATCTTCTGACCCTTACTGTATTGACATCCATTCTGCTCTGTTT
>DJPV01000013.1 GCA_002437435.1 Lachnospiraceae bacterium UBA6403
ATCATGGATGTAACCGAAATGAGCGAAGCTGAAATCAAGGCAATCATAGGATAAGAGTATAGGCAGAACGGATAACATGTATATTTTATAGAAGTCCAGGTATGGCAGAGATGCTGTATCCGGACTTTTGCTATATAGGAAAGTTCGTTCTGTAAAGTAAAAAGCACTTTCACTAAGGCTTGTTGCTTTATTTTCTTCCTTGCATTTAGACATAAAACGTGGCATTATCATAGTTGAGTTTTAAGGAGGATAAGAAAATGCAGTTATCAGATTTTTACTATGATCTGCCTCAGGAGTTGATCGCACAGGACCCGCTCTTAAAGCGTGATAATTCGAGATTAATGGTTTTAAACAGAGAAGAAGGAACCATCGAACATAAACATTTTTATGATGTAATATCATATCTGAAAGAAGGCGACTGTCTGGTTATTAATGATACAAAGGTTATTCCTGCCAGACTGATCGGTGAGAAGGAAGGAACAGGAGCGGCTATCGAGGTGTTATTATTGAAGCGTCTGGATGACTGTACCTGGGAGACACTTGTAAAGCCGGGAAAGAAAGCCAGAGTAGGTGCAAGAATCATCTTTGGTGGCGGCAAACTGGTTGGTGAAGTCATCGATATCGTGGAAGAAGGAAATCGTATCGTCCGCTTTGAATATGAGGGAATCTTCGAGGAGATATTAGATGAACTTGGACAGATGCCGCTTCCGCCATATATCACACATAAACTGGAGGATAAGAACCGTTATCAGACTGTCTATGCAGAGCATGAAGGTTCTGCGGCTGCACCGACAGCCGGACTTCATTTTACAAAAGAACTTTTAGAGGAGATCAAGGCAAAAGGCATCAAGATCGCACATGTAACCCTTCATGTAGGGCTTGGAACATTTCGTCCGGTAAAAGAGGATAACATTCTGGATCATCATATGCATTCAGAATTCTATGTGATCGATGAGAAAGCAGCAGAGACGATAAATGAGACAAAGAAAAATGGCGGCCGTATCATTGCGGTAGGAACGACCAGTACGAGAACACTGGAAACAGTAGCCGATGAGAACGGTATGCTTCGGGCTTGTAGTGGCTGGACAGATATCTTCATCTATCCGGGTTATAAGTTCAAAGCCATCGATGGACTGATTACGAACTTCCATCTGCCGGAGTCTACGTTGTTGATGTTAGTATCAGCACTGTATAGCCGGGAGAAGATTCTCGAAGCCTATAAGGTAGCCGTGGAGGAACGCTATCGTTTCTTCTCTTTCGGCGATGCCATGTTGATTCTGTAAGATACCTTGTGGCTCATCTGGTTGATATTTAGTTATGATCTGAGCTGCACATAAATACTGCCGGGATTGTTATATACAAAGACAAGTATATTTTCTATTCGGTTCGCACGCTGATTTGTCAGCAGTCGCCCAAACTCACCCTTACGGGTTCAGACAAGGGCTTGATGCTGACAGCTAGTGCAAACCTCATAATGAAAATATAACTAATGTCTTATGTATATAACAACCCGGCAATATTTATATGCACAGCTTCAGCTCAAAATTAATTTGCCAATTAGATGAGCCACAAGGTATTTTACAGAACTTCTGTATTGCAGCAATTTGAAACCGTCGGACGCTGGGATGAGTTATATCGGGATATTATATAAGGGAATTACATTAAAAATCCTGCTGCCCTGCTATGTACAAAAGACGTAAGCGAAGTTTTCGTTATGAGGTTTGCACGAATTGTCAGCAACAAGCCCATGTTTGAACCCGTAAGGGTGAGTTTGGGCGGCTGCTGACTAATAAATGTGCGAACCGAATAGAAAACGTGCTTGTCTTTTTACATAGCAGGGCAGCAGGATTTATTTGTAATTCCCTATCAGAAGTGTTGATTCACTCATCCCAGCGTCCGGGTGGGAGCCTACCTCAAACTGGCAAGATCCCGATAGAAGGTCGGGTAGGAGATGTTCACGCAGTTGCTGCCAAGGATCTCTGTGTCGCCGTCGGCGTTAAGTCCGGCAATAGCAAAGCTCATGGCGATGCGGTGGTCGAGATGGCTGTCGATGACAGCACCGTGAAGCGGCTTGCCGCCATTGATGATCATGCCATCATCAGTAGCGATAATATCTGCGCCCATAGCGGAAAGATTTCTCACCATAACATCGATTCGGTTTGATTCCTTCACCTTCAGTTCCTGTGCATCCTTGATAACGGTCTGTCCCTTTGCGAAGCATGCCATGATGGCAATGATCGGAATCTCGTCGATCAGCTTCGGGATCAGAGAACCTTCAATGATACATCCGGTTAAGTCAGATGTTTTTACTGTGATATTGGCAGCAGGTTCACCCGGCTGATCCAGACAGTCGTAGGAGATCATACCGCCCATTTTCTTTACAACTTCTAATATTCCATCACGGGTATTGTTGATACCCACATTCTTGATCGTGATACAGGAATCCGGAGTGATAAGTCCGGCTGCGATAAAGTATGCTGCAGATGAGATATCTCCCGGAATCATGATCTTCTGACCGTATAATTTATCCGCAGGCTTTACAGTTGCGGTTGTGCCGGAGGTCTTGATATTGACACCAAAAGCATCAAACATCAGCTCTGTATGATTTCTGGATACATATGGTTCGGTTACACTGGTTTCACCGTCGGCATACAGACCGGCGAGGAGAATGCAGGATTTAACCTGCGCCGAAGCAACCGGTGAATTATAGTGGATGCCGTGTAAGGGCTTTCCAGTGATCAGAAGCGGTGCGCAGTCATTTCCATTTTCACTCACGATATCAGCACCCATCAGAGAGAGCGGAGTCATGATACGTTTCATCGGACGGCGGCAGATCGATGCATCACCGATCACACGGCTTTTGAAATCCTGTGCCGCAAGAATTCCGGACATCAGTCTGGTAGTTGTTCCGCTGTTGCCGACATCGAGAGTCTCTTTAGGAGCTTGTAAACCGTGAAGCCCTTTTCCGTGAATGATAACGGTATCCCCATTGTGGTCGATCGTTACACCCATTTCTCGGAAGCAGTTCATGGAAGAAATGCAGTCTGCACCGTTTAAGAATCCGTGTACTTCGGTTATACCATCTGCCAGTGATCCAAGCATGATCGAACGGTGGGAGATGGATTTATCACCGGGGATCGTAAGTGTTCCCTTTAATCCTGTTCTTCTGGAAAATATCATAATGTGTTACCTGTCTGGACGCTATATCGTCCATTTCCTTTTTATGTAGTCTTATCTGTTATATAAGCGGTATCCGGCATCTGCAAGAAGTTTAAATGCTTTCTGGCACGCATCCGTATCATAGAAAGATAAGCGTAGAACACCTTCTTCGTCTTCGCGATTGTGGGAGATTCCGAAGTTCTTCAGATTGATGCCTGCATCAGCGAGCAGAACCGTAACTTTTGCCAGAGCACCCGGTTCATCCGGGATATCGACAAAGAGTTCATACTGCATACGGATAACGCCGCTGGTATTGTTCGGGATAGAGTCCCGGTATTCTCTGGATGACTCAAAGAAAGCATTGATGTCTTTTGCGTCATGTCTTTCAATATCATAAATCATTTTATTCAGAAGCTCAATATATTCCTTCAATCCATTCACGATGTTCTTCGGATTGCTGAGGAGAATATGCTCCCAGACTACCGGATTCGAGGATGCGATTCGTGTGATATCCTTAAAGCCTCCGGCTGCCAGAGATTTGAAAATACCATCCGGGGAATCTGCATGCCGTACCAGATTGACCAGAGATGCTGCGATCACATGTGGTACATGACTGATATAGGAAGTGATCTTATCGTGTTCATCCGGGGAATACTGGATCGGGATAGCACCCAGATCACCGATAAATGTCATGAATTCTTCCACACGGTCTGCCGGAGCGTCTGGAGATGGGGTGATGAAATAATAAGCATTCTCGATCAGACGATCGGTTGCTGCATCGTAACCGGAGCGCTCTGATCCGACCATTGGATGACCGCCGATAAAATGAGAACCAAGTCCCAGTTCCTTTACAGCGTCGTAGATATCGGATTTGACACTGCCAACATCTGACAGGATACAGGAATCAGAGATCAGTGGTTTTAAGGTTTTCAGATATTCAATATTATAATGAACCGGCGCACACAGAAAGATATAATCACAGTCTGCGATGTCACTGATATTTGTTGTATAATGATCTAAGGTGCCATCCTCCTGCGCTTCTTTTAAGGTCACAGTATTGACATCATAGCCGATGATTGTATAGTCTGGGAAAATACGGTGAATAGATTTCGCAACCGATCCACCGATCAGACCAAGACCGATAAAACCAATCTTAAATGCATTCATAGTTGTTTCTCCTTTTTAAGGTTTAACGCGTTAAAGCGTGTAACAACATTATATACACATAAAATCAAAATAGCAAGAAAAACTAAAAAGGTGTACAATAGAAAACAGAGTGAAAAGGCAGGAGATATGTCTATAGTTAAAGCATGATAGATATAAAAACTAAAGCATGAATAATATAGAAGGAGAACAGAGCATATGAAAGAAAGAAAAACAGAAGCTGATCTCACATCAGGAAAGCCGGAACAGACAGGCTTGTTAAAATATATGTTAGAAAAAGGAATTACCCAATTCCACGTTGTAAAGCACGGAGAAGAATATCTGAAAGAACATGGATTTTCCGAGCTTAAGTTAGAGGATAAATGGAAGCTTCAGGCAGGAGCAGATTATTATGTCAGACCATACAGCTCCGTGATGATTGCGTTTCATCTGCCGGAACAGTTGCAGCATATCCGAATAGCGACCAGCCACACGGATTTCCCGATGCTGAAGTTAAAACCGTCAGCCGATATGGAAAAAGGCGGTTATCATATGTTGAATATTGAGACGTATGGCGGACTGTTAATGAAAACATGGTTTGACCGCCCACTGGGACTTGCAGGTAAGGTAGTGATTAAAGGCAGTGATGCATTTCATCCGGAGGTACGGTTATATGATTCGGAGAAGCCGGTTGCTGTCATACCGAGTCTTGCACCGCATCTGAAACGAGGAGATTCAGAGACAAAGTTAGATCCGCAGAAAGAACTGATTCCGGTATTTGGACTTTGGAAGAAAGATGAGACACATAGCTTTTTAGATGAAGTTGCGGAAAAGCTTCAGATCGATAAGGCGGATGTATTAGACTATGATCTGTATCTGTATAACTGTGATACCTGTCAAATGATCGGAAACAGTGGCTTATTCACATCACCGAGAATCGATAATGTATCATCCGTTGCTGCGATTCTGGAATCTCTGGTGCAGACCGGCGGCAAGTGGAAAGAAGAAAACGGCAAGGAAACAGAAGATGCATTGCCCACTGAAAAAATATCGGCAGCAGATGGATCTGATACGAACCTTTGTATAGGAGTATTCTTTGACAACGAGGAGATCGGAAGTCTGTCCAAGCAGGGGGCAGATTCCGGGCTGCTTCGGATGATAACGGAACATATCCTAAAAGACAGCGGGGAGAGACGTACGATACAGGAGCTGCTTCCTGAGACATTTCTGATCTCTCTTGATGTGGCACATGGAACGCATCCTAATTATCAGGAAAAATCCGATCCTGTCAACCGGGTATTGCTTGGAAATGGTGTTGTCTTAAAGAGCAGTGCATCCCAGCGGTATGTGACAGACAGCGAGGCGGCTGCAGTGATCCAGATGCTCTGTGAGGATGGAGAGATCCCATTTCAGCGTACGGTCAATAAGACGGGAATGCCGGGCGGAACCACGCTGGGACCGATCGTTTCATCTTATATTCCGGTGAAAGCGGTAGATATGGGAATGCCGGTACTCGCCATGCATTCAGCATGTGAAATGGCGCATTTGTCAGATTATGAGTCCATGAAGCGGCTGCTTGTCGCTTTTTGGTTGAAATAGAGCCATATTTATGCAATAATAGACTTTAGGTATATAGAAATATGGACGGAGGTTACTTATGAAGAAGGTTTACAGAACAATACTTATATGTATGATGATCATTCTTTCAGCATTTGTACTTGCAGCCTGTGGGAAAAAGGATGCAGGGAAAAAGACGACCACCGAGAGTTCAACAGAAGCTTCTGAAGATGTAGCATCCACAGAGGATACAGCAGAAGCAACGACGGAAGCACAGGTGGATGAAGAAGGATTCACGATCGTAAATGACAAAGTGATAACGACGGATTATGTAAATGTCAGAACAGCGCCATCAACAGATGGAGATCCTGCAATGCAGCTTGCAGATGGTGTGGAACTAGATCGGATCGGTTATAACGATGAATGGAGCAAGGTATCGATCACAGGTGAGACATATTACGTTTATTCAGAATTTGTAAAAGTAACAGGAGAAGCATCCGGTGGGGATGACAGCAGTACAGAAGAATCATCACAGGAGACAAGCAATGCCGGTGAAGGTAAGCTGATCTGTATTGATGCAGGTCATCAGGCAACACCGAATACCGATACAGAGCCGGTCGGACCTGGTGCAGAAGATAAGAAGGCAAAGGTTTCAGCAGGAAATACCGGAGTTACGACCGGTAAGGAGGAATATGAACTGAATCTTGAGGTAGCATTAAAGCTTCAGAGTGCATTAGAGGCAAGAGGCTATACTGTGAAGATGATCCGTACATCCAACGATGTCGATATCAGTAATGCAGCAAGAGCTGAACTTGCAAACAGTGATAAAGCAGATGCATTTATAAGAATCCATGCAAATGGTTCTACAGACACAAATGCGAGCGGTGTCATGACAGTATGTCAGACAAAAGACAATCCATATAATGCAGATATTTATGATTCCTGTAAACGGTTATCATCAGATGTATTAAGTGGGATGGCGGCAGCAACAGGTGCAAACAGTGAAGGCGTATGGGAGACAGATTCTATGAGTGGAATTAACTGGTGTAAGGTTCCGGTTACGATTGTTGAGATCGGTTATATGACGAATTCAGATGAAGACCAGAAGCTTGCGACATCGGATTATCAGAACCTGATTGCAAAGGGAATTGCAGATGGTATTGATGCATATTTTGCAGGAGAGTAATCTGCAACATATAATATAAGTAAGATTATTTTTCGAAAACATTGGGTGAAGTCATATTTGTGAGAAATAAAAGACATTTATAAAAAACAGGAGGACAAAACATGGAAGCATTAGAATGTATTAAGACAAGAAGATCGGTAAGAAAATTCAAAGAGGATATCATTCCGGATGAAGTGATCCGTGAGTTAGTAGAACTCGCATCTTATGCACCATCCTGGAAGAATACACAGACGATCCGTTACATCAGCGTTTCTGATCCGGAGAAGATCAAGAAGATCGCAGAAGAAGGCGTGATGGGATTTGCATTAAATGAGAAGACAGTTTCCAGAGCACACCAGTTAATGGTTGTGACACAGAAGAATGGTATCTGTGGATATGAGAGAGATGGAAGCTTCAGCACAAGCAAGGGTGCCGGATGGGAAATGTTCGATGCCGGTATCGCAGCCCAGACTTTCTGTCTTGCAGCACATGAGAAGGGAATCGGAACGGTTATTCTTGGTGTGTTTGATGATAAGAAGGTAGGAGAGATCGTAGGTGTGCCGGAAGGACAGACGGTTGCCACTGTTATTGCAATGGGATATCCGGTATTTGCACCGGAGATGCCGCCAAGAAAATCAGTTGACGAATTGTTGACGATCCAGTAAGAACTGTTTTATTCATTGTATAATGAATACTGACACAAGATAGATTTGAAAGAAACAAAAATCTGTCGGAACAGCCAACAAAATGAATAGTGTCTCGAAAGAGGAAAATATACTGCACTTTAGTATAGATGATATGGTCTGCTAAGGTGCAGTTTTGTTGTAGAAGGTGATTTTTTCATGGCTTTGACAAAAGCAGATACATTAGATTATTTGAAAAACAAAATAACAAAATCGAGAATTGAAGACCTTATGATCGTAACCGGAAAAATGTATGAGGAGAATCGGGAACAGATCCTTGCCGATATTCAGTCGCATTTTAAAGGACGGACGATTGTTGTTCGAAGCTCCTGTTCCAATGAAGATTCCTCTGATACATCAAATGCGGGTCATTATGACAGTATATTAGATGTAGATGCCAATGATTGCGATGCCGTATGTCGTGCGATTGAGACAGTATTTGATTCTTATAGAAAAGATCGGATGGTTATCAGAGATGAACAGGTGTTGATCCAGACGCAGACGAAATCCATTATCAGCAGCGGAGTTATCTTCTCCAGAGAGATCAAAACTGGAAGACTGTATTATGCGATTTCATATGATGAAGATTCCACGGATGCGGTAACCAGTGGAAGTGGAGGAAAGACGATCTATATTGCAAGAACAGCAGAGAGTTCATCCCTTCCGGAGCACTGGAGCGTTCTGATCACAGCCATGCGGGAATTAGAGGACATATTTCCGGAGTATCCGCTCGATGTGGAATTTGCAGTAGGAGCCGATCTGGCAGTTACGATCTTTCAGGTACGTCCGCTTGCAGCCTGCATTAAAAAACTGGAAAATCCATCTGCCTACAAAGAAGATAGAGCAAAGAATGACCGTATATTTGGCAAATTGATAAACAAGACAAAACAGCAGTATCAAAAACTCAGTGATCTGTTGTATGAGAGACAGGCAATCTTATCCGATATGGCGTTCTGGAATCCGGCAGAGATCATAGGGGTGAATCCGCATCCGCTTGATTTTTCTCTTTACAGAGAGATCATAACGAAAGCTGCCTGGAATCAGGGTCTTACAACCATTGGATATCGCGCGGTGGATGGAGATTTGATGTATAAAATTGGAAATAAACCATATATATCATTACAGAAGTCATTTCTATGTCTGATGCCTGAGGACTTAGATGAGGACATGGTGAAAAAACTATTGGAATTTTACGATCAAAAGCTATTATCTGACATAACTGCCCATGATAAGATCGAATTTGAGGTAGTATTTTCTAATTATGATTTTACAACAGAGGATCGGTTGCAGGAATTACTAGAGTATGGATTTACGAAGGGAGAGATTCAGGATCTGTCGAATAGTCTGTTCCGTCTGACTGATCAGGCAATCTGTAATTTCAGACAGAACCGGATGCAGGATATCCGATCGTTAAACGGTCTTAAGGTGCATCGGGAGAATATCAGGAATAACTGGCTGATGGCAGCCAAAGACGTGAATACTTCCATCCGTTATTTTATAGAATTGATCGAGAGCATCAAGCAGTATGGAACTCCGAAATTTGCAAGACAGGCGAGACTTGCATTTATCTCAAAGGCGCTTTGCAGATCACTTAGTGCAAAGGAGTATTTTACGAATCGTGAGATTGATGATTTTATGATGTCTATCTATACAGTGGCATCTGAATATGATTCGGATTTTCAGGATTTTGCAGAAGGACGGATCACCAGAGCCGCCTTTGATGAGAAATATGGACATCTTCGTTCCGGCACTTATGATATTACCTGTGAGACATACGCGGAGCGTGATTTTGACAGCTCCAAAGCAAGCGAAACAGCAAAGAAGCAAAGGCAGAGAATCGAACGATTGAAGCATAAGCCGCTGAATCCGGAGAAAGTGGATCAGGCACTTCTGGATATCGGTTTTGGTGTTGATGCAAAGAAATTTGTTGAATTCTTAAAGGATTCCATGGAGGAAAGGGAATATTTTAAATTTGAATTTACAAAATCTTTAAGTCTGGCGATCGATATTCTGATCAATATTGGAGAAATGTTGAATTTTTCAAAAGAAGATATGGCATATCTCACAGTTGATGATATAATTGCAGTGTATCATAAACCAGAAACGGAGATCCGCAGGATATGGGAAATGGTGATCGCAGAGAACCGGAAAGCATTTACAGATGCTTCTGACCTCATCCTGCCGGATGTAATCTGCAATAAGCAGCAGTTAGAATATATCGAGATGGTAGAAGCAAGACCGAATTTCATCACCTCAGAGATCGTGACCGGAGCAGTTGTCGTATTAGAAGATGAAGAATCAAAGCGCGAGGATGCCGGAGCAGTGGATGTTGCAGATAAGATCGTAGTGATCCCGAAAGCAGATCCCGGTTATGACTGGATCTTTGCAAAAGGAATCTGTGGTTTCATTACGAAGTATGGTGGTGTTGCATCCCATATGGCGATCCGATGTGCGGAATTCAATATTCCGGCGGCTATTGGGTGTGGCGACGTTATTTATAATTATGTAACAGGGCTTGACAAACTGACACTTGATTGTAAAAATGGAAAGATACTGAAGGAGGAATAGGCGTATGCTTCACGCACTGATAACACAACGCGAAGGTCAGAATATGTATGGAAAATCCACGGATGTTCTGGAAGCTGCCTATACGGAATTTTATGAAAGCATGGGAATAAGACTTCATCCGGTGTCGAATTTTACCAGAGATTTTGAAGCCTTATTTGAAGATCCGATTGACGTACTGATCGTAACGGGTGGCGGTACACTTCATCCGAAATATTATGTAGAACCGCATAAGGCAGAGTTACAGCCGCATCGTGATGCGATGGAAGAACGGCTTATCATGTACTGTGTGGAGAATGAGATCCCGATCATCGGGGTATGCAGAGGAATGCAGCACCTGAATGCCCTTTTTGGAGGAAAGATATCTTATTCTGCACCATTTGTAGTGCCGAGACCGAGAGGCGTTGACCATATGGCAAGAATCTGTAATTCGGATCGATATATAAAGATAAATAATTTTCACAGTGATTGTGTATATCTGGAAAACCTTTCAACGATGTTTTATCCGCTGGTCGTAGATGAAGAAAATGGTTCGGTTGAGGCGTTTGTATCGCCTACCATGAGTATTCTTGCGTTTCAGTGGCACCCGGAGCGGTATTTTGAAAGTGAAGAAGGAAGGCTTTTCAGCAGACATCTGATCCAGGATTTCTTAGGCATTCCAAGAGATGATAAGAAACCGGATCTGTAAATGAAATCCTATAAAGCCATAGTTGGAGGAAGTAATAGACATGGAAAAAGGAAAAGCAAAACAGCTGCTTGATAAGATGCAGGTATTGATCGAGGACGGACAGAATGTTCCATTTGCAGCAGGAAAGGTTCTTGTAAATAAAGAAGAAATGCTGGAAATGATAGAAGATCTGAAAAAGACAATAGATATAGAATTAAAGGCATATCATGAGATTACGGATAAGCGTGGCAAGATCATAAAGGATGCGAATAAAGAGGCTGAAGACATTATTGTAGAAGCAGAAGAATCAGCAAGCAGGATCCGTATGAGCAAGCCGAATCCACTCTATGTTCAGAGACAGGTAAAAGATCTGAATAAGAAAGATAAGATGGCACTTCGGACAGCAAATGAGATCTATGCGGCATCGATCATCTATACAAATGAAATGCTGATGGAGATCAATGAATCGGTTCGCCAGGCATATAATATGATCAGTGAGGAAACCGACCGCGTTCTGGATTCTCTCAGACAGAAATCCGATGTTATTGAACAGAATAAGCGCGAATTAATGGATGGACTTCTGGATATGAAGAAGCAGGAGCGTTATGCAGATATTTTAGAGATCAGCCAGCTTCTTGCAAATGAACTGTATTATGAGAAGAACCGGTTCGAGGAAGAAGAACAGAAGACTAAGAAGCAGACCGATGATAATGAGATGGTTCAGTGGGAATTCGATTTTGAAGATAAGAAAGAAGATCCGATCAAGGTAAAACCATCCAGACAGCCGGTGAAGCTTCGGGATGATATTCTGCATGATGACGTAGTGGATTCAGCATTTGAGATTGCAGATGAATTAAAAGAAGAAAAGAAAAAGTCATTATTTGAGGATCGGACACCTGTACCGTTAGAAGAATCAATCACGGATGCAGGGGTTGCGGGAAAGGCAGCAGAGGGATCTTCCAAGAAGATTCCGGAGTTCCGGATTGGTGGAAACATTCATAAGAACCTTGACGATGAACTTTAAAACCGCTTAAGAACAGAAGCGTGATACTTTACATTTTATTCATGATTCAGGCGTTGCGAAGCGTATGCCTGTTATGATATTATGGGTTTGTGAGTACGAAAAACAAGAAACCATAAAGTGTAAATATATTCAGGAGGTAATGATTTATGGGGATTTTAAAAAGATTCAAAGACATCATGTCGGCAAACATTAACGCTATGCTTGATAAGGCAGAGGATCCGGAAAAGATGATTGACCAGTATCTCAGAGACTTACAGGAAGATCTTAGAAACGTAAAATCAGAGACAGCAACCGTTATGGCAGATGAGACCAGATGCAAGCGTGCATTGGATGACTGTGATGCAGATATTGCAAAGATGCAGAGCTACGCAGAGAAGGCACTCCTTGCAGGGAATGAGGCAGATGCCATGAAGTTCTTAGAGAAGAAAAACCAGTTATCAACAAAGAGAACTTCTTTACAGCAGTCTTATGATATGGCAGCAGGAAATGCAGCTAAGATGAAAGAGATGCATGATAAGCTGACAAAGGATATCATGGATCTGAACGCAAGAAAAGATGCGATCAAGGCTAAAGTTCAGGTTGCAAAGACTCAGGAGAAGATGAATAAGATGATGGGAAGCGTAACGGATACAGCCGGAACGATCTCAGCATTTGACAGAATGGAAGCAAAGGCTGATGCGATGCTTGACAAGGCAAATGCAATGGCAGAATTAAATGCCGGCGGCAAGGATGAGACAGATGATCTGATGAGCAAATACGATGCAGAGCCATCATCAGCAGTTTCAGATGAACTTGCAGCATTAAAGGCAAAGATGGGACTTTCATAGGAGGATGCAGATGGGATTATTTTCAAATCAGTTTGCCAACGTAGTTGAGTGGGAAGAATACAGAGACGACCTGCTCTTCTGGAAATGGACAAATAGAGAGATAAAGAAAGATTCCAGACTTATCATTAAACCGGGACAGGATGCGATCTTCCTGTATAACGGTGCCGTAGAAGGTATCTTTACAGAATCAGGAAGTTATACGATTGATTCGGATATCATTCCATTCCTTTCTACATTAAAGGGATTCAAGTTTGGTTTCAACTCAGGACTTCGTGCAGAGGTTCTGTTCATCAATACGAAAGAGTTTACCTGTAACTGGGGAACCAGTTCACCGATCCGTTTACAGGCACCGGGACTTCCGGGTGGACTTCCTGTACGGTCAAATGGTAAGTTCTCATTCAAGATCGATGATTACAATGTACTGATCGAAAGAATCGCCGGAGTAAAGGCAATCTTTACAGTGGATGATGTCAGAGACCGTATTAAGGGAATCTTAGATGGTCTGTTGATCAAATGGATCACAAAGGTGGGCGGTGATGTATTCAATCTGATGGCAAATGCAACAGATATTGCAAAGGGCATTTTAGAAGATCTGGATATGGAACTGATCAAGATCGGTCTGACAATGACCGATTTCAGGATCAGCGAATTTACATATCCTGAGAATATATCCAAGCGAGCAGACCAGGCTGCTGAATATACGATGCTTGGTGATATGGGCCGGTTTCAGCAGGTGAAGATGGTAGATGCACTTGCAAATTCCAACGGAAAAGGCGGAACCAATATGGCAGATGTTGCCAGCGGTATGATGGGAATGCAGATGGGTATGATGATGGCAAATCAGATGACCGGTAATTTGCAGAACAACATGAACGGACAGATGAATCAGCAGGCAGCTCCAACCGGAAATGGTGTGACTCCAAAGTTCTGCCCGAACTGTGGAACCCCTACAAACGGAGCAAAGTTCTGCAGCAACTGCGGAACAAAGCTGATATAAAGGAGTACAAAAACGATGGCTGGATTGAATGACATGCAGGATTTGGCATGCAGACATGTCGATGGACCGCTTCTGATACTGGCAGGTGCCGGATCAGGAAAGACCAGAGTGATCACCCACCGGGTAGCGTATCTGATGGATGAGATCGGAGTGAATCCATACAATATCCTTGCGATAACATTTACAAATAAAGCCGCAGCCGAAATGAGAGACAGAGTAAATAACATTGTTGGAGAGGGTGCTGAACGAGTATGGGTCAGCACCTTTCATTCGTTATGTGTACGGATTCTGCGACGGTTTTCAGACAGGCTCGGTTATGCAACAAATTTTAATATCTACGATTCGGATGATCAGAAATCCGCGATCAAGAACATTCTGAAGGAATTGAAGATCGACCCGAAGAAGTATCCGGAAAAGATGTTCCTTGCGGAGATATCAAATGCCAAGGAACGATATATCTCACCGGATCAGTATGCGAAGATGAATGCGACAGATTTTGTGAAGACACAGACGGCGACCGTATATTCCGAGTATATGAAGCGGCTCCGCAAATTCAATGCATTTGACTTTGATGATCTGATCTATAAGGTGGTTGAGCTGTTTGAACATAATCCGGATGTTCTGGAATTATATCAGGACAGATTCCGTTATATTATGGTGGACGAGTATCAGGATACGAACCATATACAGTTTCTGATGGTGAAGCAGCTTGCATCCAAATACAGAAACCTGTGTGTCGTTGGTGATGATGATCAGTCGATCTACAAATTCCGTGGTGCGAATATTACAAATATTCTTAATTTTGAAAAGGAATATCCGGATGCTAAGGTCGTGAAGCTGGAACAGAATTATCGTTCCTGTGGAAATATTCTGGCGGCTGCAAATGCAGTGATCAAGCATAACGAAGGAAGAAAAGATAAAGCCCTCTGGACAGATCAGGGAGAAGGCGAGAAGCTAGTATTTAATCAGAGTGAGGATGAATACATGGAGGCGGATCGTATTGTAAATGAGATCATACGTCTGACGGCAAATGGTGCACAGTATAAAGATATTGCTTTGCTTTATCGTACGAATGCGCAGTCCCGTATCCTTGGTGAGAAGCTGGTTATGCGAGGAATCCCGCATCGGGTTTACGGTGGTCAGAATTTCTATGAACGAAAAGAAATTAAAGATGTAATGGCATATCTGAAGGTTGTAAATAACTCTACAGATGATACATATCTTAGACGAATCATTAATGTACCAAAGCGTGGGATCGGTGATGCTACCGTTGATAAGGTGGCATCATTTGCCGTAGCAAATGATATGACTCTGATGGAAGCAATGCAGATCATAGAGCAGATTCCGGGATTGCAGCGTTCGGTTGCAAAAATTTCAGGTTTTGTAGAATTGATTGATGGATTCCGGGAGATAATAGAGGAGCAGGAACCGCTCAGTACATTATTTGACCGTATTTTGGAAGATACCGGATATGAGGATGAACTGATCGCGGAGCACACGGATGAATCAATGGCACGACTTGAGAATATCGATGAATTAAGAAACCGTGTGGTACAGTTTGAAACTGATTATGAAGAAGCAACACTGGCAGATTTTCTGGAGGATATTGCGTTGGTTTCAGAGACGGATAAGATGTCCGATGATGATAATATGGTCAAATTAATGACGATACATGGTTCAAAGGGACTGGAATTCCCGTATGTATTCTTATGTGGTATGGAGGAACGGATCTTTCCAAGTGCCATGGCGATCAACTCTGATGATGAAGATGCACTGGAAGAAGAACGGAGGCTTTGCTATGTAGGAATCACAAGAGCAATGAAGAAGCTGTATCTGTCCTGCGCAAGAAATCGTATGCTGCATGGAAGCAGAAACTGCAATGATATATCCAGATTCATAAAGGAGATTCCACCGTTGCTGTTTCAGGATTCCGGTGATATTACAAGGCATGTGAAACGGATGGAAGAGCGGCAGTTTGCAGACACCGGATATACCAGAAATGGGTATGGCGGCAGCGGGCAGTCAGGATATGGAGAAAGCTCTCGTTATGGCAGATCGTCACAGACGGGTTCCAGATATTCTTCATCCAATCCATACAGCAGTTACAGTAAGGCGAAAAAGGAGCCGATCAGTATAACGCCATCGACCAAACCATCATTTGGCAAAGAATTTACGGCAAACCGGGAGCTGGTTCTCGACTATGGAGAGGGCGATCGGGTACGTCATATGAAATTTGGAAATGGAACTGTAACGCAGGTTGTGAAGGGCGGCAGAGATTATGAGGTGACGGTAGACTTTGACCGTGGCGGCACAAGAAAAATGTTTGCTTCCTTTGCAAAATTAAAGCGTCTGGAAGAATAAAGAAATTATAATAATTCCAAGATAATATAGAAATAGAAAAAAGAGTATGCTATAATGACGGCATACAGAAACTAAATGAAAGGGTGGTAGCTTACAATGAAAAATAATGATGTAATCTTAGTAAAGAGTGAACCAACAGAAGAGAAGGCAAAGGGCATTGTATTTGTAATCCTTGCAATTATCGGTGCAGTAGCAGCGATCGCAGGTATCGCATATGCAGTATATTCATACCTGACACCTGATTTTCTTGATGATTTTGATGATGATTTTGACGATGATTTTGATGACGACTTCTTCGATGATGACGATGACGACGAGGAAGAAGCACCTGCAGAGAAACCAGCTGAGACAGCAGAAGCACCAGCAGCACCAGCAGCAGAGCCTGTAGCAGACGCTGAGTAATCAAAAAAATTGAACTGAATCAAAATGAGTAAAATAACCGGATTAGTTTTTTTGAATTATAAAGAACTGATTCGGTTGTTTTTTTCTAAAAGATATATGAAAAGTATTCATTTATAGCTAGTGGAAAAGGGAGAAATAATAGATCAAGATGTCAGTGTTTAAATCAAAAATGAGAAGTGGGATTTGGCATTGGAGTATATGTACTTTATGAAGCAAGCCTTTTCGAGCGCCGGTACTTAGGTTGCGTATTTTGCAACCTTATGTACCGTTGCGACGAGAAACAGAGCGGAAGCGTCTTGCGGAATAAAGGTACATGTGCTTCGATGCCAAATCTTACTTCTTATTTTTGTTTTTTATAACTGACAAGACACATGTAAAGTAGTGTAATATACTATATTGTCATGTATGGCAGAACGTGATATACTAAGACAACGCTTTTTTATACAAGAAGAAAAAACGAATAAATACAGTTGGAGAAATAATATGAAGACAGATATTTTAATCGTTGGAAGTGGATGCGCAGGTTTATATGCAGCATTGAATCTCCCCAGTGATAAACAGATAACGATCATAACAAAGGATATCGTAGAACACAGTGATTCCTTTCTGGCACAGGGGGGCATGTGTATGCTGAAATCAGAAGAGGATTATGACAGTTATTTTGAAGATACCATGAAGGCAGGACATTATGAGAATAATCCCAGGAGCGTAGAGGTTATGATACGTTCATCAGTCGATGTCGTAAATGACCTTGTAAAATATGGAGCGGATTTCCACCGGGAGCCGGATGGCAGTCTCAGTTATACAAAGGAAGGTGCGCATAGTCATCACCGTATTATTTTCCATGAGGATGTAACAGGTAAAGAGATCACAAGCACCCTGCTTCGCAATGTGAAAGAGCTTTCGAACGTGACGATCTGCGAGCATGTAACCATGGTGGATATCCTGTGTAAGGATAATTGCTGTTATGGTGTGGTTGTGAGGGATGAGGAGAACAAAATCTTCCCGATCATGGCAAATTATACGATGCTTGCCTGTGGAGGAATCGGTGGTATCTACAGACATTCGACGAATTTCAGACATTTGACAGGAGATGCTGTTGCGATCGCATTAAAGCATGGGATCGAGACAGAGCATGTGAACTATGTCCAGATCCATCCAACAACCTTATACAGCAAGGAACCGGAAGACAGGAGCTTTCTGATCTCGGAGTCGGTTCGTGGTGAGGGCGCGCTGCTCTATAACAAGAATCATGAGCGATTTGTTAATGAACTTCTTCCAAGGGATCTGTTGACGATCGAAATTCGCAAACAGATGGAAAAGGATGGAACAGATTATGTATGGGAAGATATGACCGTAATTGATAAAAAAGAATTAGAAGAACATTTTCCGAATATCGTTGAGCATTGCAAAGAAATGGGATATGATGTGTATACAGAATGCATACCGGTTGTGCCGGCACAGCATTATTTCATGGGCGGTATCAAGGTGAATCTGTCCAGTAAGACATCGATGGATCAGTTATATGCGATCGGAGAGACTGCATGCAACGGAGTTCATGGCAAGAATCGCCTGGCAAGCAATTCTCTGCTTGAGAGTCTGGTGTTTGCGAAGCGTGCAGCAAAGGAAATGACAGAGCAGTTTGACCGGACGAGACAGGAAGAAATCTCCTACAAGGAAGCTGATTACACGGATAAGAAGAAACTGGCAGCAGAGTATAAGGCACTGATCCAGAATGAGATAGCAAGAGAAAATGAAGAAGATCTGCAAAGACAGGAAGCATAGAAGAACGATTCAGGAGGATATTATGTACGATCAGATTACTTTAAAATTAAATGTAGACCCATTTATCCTTGGGGCTTTGAAAGAGGATATCACAAGTGAGGATGTATCAACAAATTCCGTTATGCCGGAAGCGTGTATGGGAAAGGTGGAGCTGATCTGCAAGCAGGATGGAATCATCTGTGGCTTGCAGGTGTTTAAGAGAGTATTTGAATTATTAGATGATACAACGGTGACAGAACTTTACTGTAAGGACGGAGATGAGGTAAAGGCTGGGCAGTTGATGGGTGTTGTAACCGGAGATATCCGTGTATTGTTATCAGGAGAACGGACAGCGCTGAATTATCTGCAGAGAATGAGTGGTATTGCTACATATACACATAGGGTTGCAGGACTTCTTGCAGGAAGCCGGATCCAGCTGCTTGATACCAGAAAGACCACACCGAATAACCGTATCTTTGAGAAGTATGCAGTCCGTGTCGGTGGTGGACATAATCACAGATATAATCTTTCAGATGGAGTTTTGCTGAAGGATAATCATATCGGCGCTGCCGGTGGAGTGAAAGAGGCAATCCGAATGGCAAAGGAATATGCGCCATTTGTCAGAAAGATCGAAGTCGAGGTTGAAAATCTGGATATGGTAAAGGATGCAGTTGAAGCCGGAGCGGATATTATCATGCTGGATAATATGTCAGATGAAATGTTAAAAGAAGCAATCGGTATCATTGATGGCAAAGCTGAGATTGAAGTATCCGGTAATGTAACAGCAGAAAATATCGAGCGTTTGAAGAATCTTGGAGTTGATTATATATCAAGTGGTGCGCTGACACATTCTGCTCCGATCATGGACATCTCATTAAAAAATCTTCATAGGATCTAGCAGAATATTGTAACAGAATTTCTGCTGCCTTTGGGCACATGGAAAGTTTACATGAGAAATAGAATGGGTTATTGGATGATAAGATTGGGAGGAAGAACATGACAGGAGTTGAAAGACGGGAAAAACTGTTGTCTATGCTTGCAAAAAGTAAAGAGCCGATCGCGGGGGCGGAGATGGCGAAGAAACTCAGTGTAAGCAGACAGGTGATCGTACAGGACATTGCATTGCTTCGGGCGGCTGATAATAATATAGTTTCAACAAACCGTGGGTATGTATTATTAAAGCCGGGAAAATGTGAACGGATATTCAAGGTGCGACATACCGCGGAAGAGATCGAGGAGGAATTACAAATTATTATAGATAATGGCGGCAGGATTTTGGATGTCTTTGTGTATCATAAGATCTATGGGGTTGTAAAAGCTCCGATGAACATAAAAACCAGAAAAGACATTTACGAATATGTAAAAACCTTAAACAGTGGCAAATCATCTCCGCTTCTTAAGATAACTGATAATTATCATTATCATACGGTACAGGCGGATTCGGAAGAAATACTCGATAATATCCAGAAGGATTTGGAGAAACGGGGCTTTCTTGCAAAACTGTTGGATTTTGAACCGGTTGATTTCTGGGAAAAGAATTAATGGAATAAGATGGCAGGTGGTCTGTTGCAGACTGCCTGCCATCTTGTTCTATAAGGTAACGGAAAATCGGAATTAGTTAGTTACAGTAAAAAAGACGGATGTATCAGATGCAGTGCATGGTATTGTTTGCTCTGTGTGTGAATTGAGTAATGTTAAATAAGTCAATATTGTGCAATAAATATCTGAAAATAATGCAAGAAAAAGAAATACAAAGACAATATAATAAACCTAACAAATAAAATAATGAATTAAATACTATATAAAATAAGAAAGAGGAAACGAGAATGGTAAAAAAATACACATATGGTAATCCGTTTTTTACAGAGGCAGTTGTTGCGTCGTTTGAGGTAACGGAAGGTATGCCTGAAGTTGGGACAGTTAATCTGGACGATGGCTTTTCATTTATTTATAACATGAAAGCAGAAGATGCGGTATATGGTCTTGGTGAAGCAAACCGTGGAATTAATAAGAGGGGATATAAATATATAAGTAATAATACGGATATTCCGAATCATCATGAGGATGTTTATTCTTTATACGCATCTCATAATTTTGTTGTTATATCCGGCGAGAGAACATTTGGATTGTATATAGATTATCCGGCTTCACTGGTATTTGATATTGGATATACAAAGATGGATGAACTTCATATTTTCTGTGATAAGGCGGATCTGGAGCTCTATGTGATCACGGGCGAAAGCATATATGATATTGTAAAACAGTTCAGACAAATGATAGGAAAAAGCTATATAGCACCAAAGTTTGCTTTTGGTTTTGGACAGAGCCGATGGGGTTATAGGACTCCGGAAGACTTTGCTTATGTTGTGAAGAAATACAGAGAAAATCATATACCGATCGACATGGTATACATGGATATCGACTATATGGATCATTTTAAAGACTTTACCATAAATGAAGCATTTGGCGATTTTTCGGAATATGTATCTGAGTTGAAAAAAGAGAATATCCGCCTGATCCCGATCATTGATGCGGGAGTAAAGATTGAAGAAGGATATGATGTGTATGAAGAAGGCGTAGCAAACAATTATTTCTGTAAAAGAGAGGATGGAAGTGATTTTGTTGCAGCTGTATGGCCTGGATATACTCATTTTCCGGATGTATTGAATCCGGAGGCAAGAAAATGGTTTGGCGGAAAATATAAGCTTCTTACAGATGCAGGAATTGAAGGCTTCTGGAATGATATGAATGAACCGGCTATCTTTTTTACACCGGAAGGTGTTTGTGGCATGAAAGAGGCCATGCGGGAATTCATTGATAAAGAAGAATCTGTGGATGATGTCTGGGCAATCAGGGATATGGTAACAGATCTAGCTAATAATGCGAAAGACTATGCGTCGATGTATCATAATGTGAATGGCAAGATGGTACGTCACGATCAGGTACATAACCTTTTCGGTTATAATATGACGCGGGCAGCAGGTGAAGCACTTCGGGAGATCTGTCCGGATAAAAGATGCCTGTTGTTTTCCCGTTCTTCTTATATCGGGATGCACCGATATGGTGGTATCTGGATGGGAGATAATAAATCCTGGTGGTCCCATATCCTGTTGAATCTGAAAATGCTTCCATCATTAAATATGTGTGGTTTCTTATATACAGGAGCAGATCTGGGCGGCTTTGGCTGTAATACGACCAGAGATCTTCTGCTCAGATGGCTTGCACTTGGTGTATTTACACCACTGATGCGTAATCATTCATGTCTGGGTACAAGAGAACAGGAGTGTTATCAATTTGAACAGATTGAAGATTTCAGACATATTATAGGTGTTCGTTATCAGCTGCTTCCATATATTTACAGTGAATATATGAAGGCTGCTCTAAATGATGATATGATGTTCAAGCCACTGGCATTTGAATACCCGAAAGATCGTATGGCGGTAAACGTAGAAGATCAGCTTATGCTTGGTAACGAGATCATGATCGCGCCGGTATATACACAAAATGCAATCGGAAGATATGTTTATCTGCCGGAAGATATGATGCTTATCCGTTTCAAGGCGGACGGTGGTGTTGAACAGACTGAAATGGAAAAAGGGCATCATTTTGTGGAAGTACCTTTGAATGAAGTGATTTTATTTATTCGTAAAGGAAAATGCATTCCTCTTGCTGACTTTGCGGAGTGTGTTGCAGATATTGATATGAAGAAACTGCAGTTGCTTGGATATAAAGGAAGCAGTTATCAGCTATATGATGATGATGGATTTACAAGAGAATATGATCTGGATAGATTAACGCAACTTATTAAATTTTCATAAAAACAGACGCATGTAATCAATATTGGAAAGTTAAAAAACATGCCGCGTGTTTGGGGCTGTTTGACCGGTAAAAATGTTCTTGTTATCATGAATTTGTAAAAAATACATATACGAAAGGGGTATACGAATTTATGAGAACAAAGAAAATTTTATTAAGTCTATTGCTTATGTTTGGCATGATTTTAGGGTTTATGCCGATGACAGCGGTAGCAGCGGAGGCAGACGATGCATGGACATTATATGCAGCATCTGAATTTGCGGGAGGCAGCGGAACGAAAGAAGATCCGTACCAGATAGCAACAGCTGGGCAGCTGGCAAAGCTTGCAAGTGAAGTTAACAGTGGTGTAGTAGGAAAGACACATTCCAAGGAGTATTTCAAATTAATGAACTCGATTGATCTAAGTGACCATCGGTGGGTTCCGATCGGATATGGAAATGCCAGTTCTAAGTCATTTTCCGGATATTTTGATGGCTGTGGTTATAAGATCACAGGACTGTATGTCGATGAGCGTGACAATAATGTATGTGCCGGTTTGTTTGGTGTTGTGGTAGCAACTACAAATGAAGTGGTGTTAAAGAACATTTATATTGAAGATGCGAAGATATACGCCGGAAATGAAACTGACGAATCAATAGTTCAATATGGTGCCGGCACTCTTGTTGGTTCGATGACAGTTATGGGAGGATCAAAAGCTGACTATGTTGCTGTTGAGAATTGTCATGGAAGCGGAACGGTAGATTCTCCGATGTATGCAGGTGGCCTGATCGGTAATGCAAGTTGTGCTCCGGTCTCAGATTGTACGGCTGATACTTTTGTTAAAGGAAATACATGCAGTGGAGGTTTTGTAGGTTTTCCGTTCATGAGTACATTTAAAAATAATACAGCAAAGGGAAATGTTGAAAGTACCGGTTATTCAACTGGTGGTTTTTCAGGGGCAGGCGCTAAATGTACTTTTGAAGATAATTCTGCTTCGGGAAAAGTAGAGAGCGAAGGATGGTCAACAGGTGGCTTTATTGGCTATGATGAGGAAAGTACAATAACAAAATGTACAGCTTCGGGAAATGTAAAAGCAGACAATTGGAATCTTGGGGGATTTGCCGGATATCTGAATGGAACCAAGGTTTCAAATAGCAGTGCATATGGTGATGTAACAGGCACATTAACTTTCGACAAGACGAAAGCCGGAGGTTTTGCCGGAACAAATAAAGATGGTTTAATTAAAGACAGCTATGCTGCCGGTACTGTCACAGGATCAAATGAGTATGCAAAAGCCGGAGGCTTTATTGCATATGACGACAACGGTACAACGGAAGGATGTTCCTTTGATAAGACGAAAAATCCGACACTGGACGGCGTAGGAAGTGCAGAGACAGCAGGAACAAATGATATTGTTTCAAAGAATACAGATGAGTTGCTTGCGGATATTTGTACCGAATTCTTCGGATCACATGAATACGATTCAAAATGGACAATTGATAAAGAGGCATCCTGTACAGAGGAAGGTTCAAAATCTCATCATTGTATTCGTTGTAATGCAAAAACAGATATTACTGTAATTGAAAAGATCAGTCATGCTGATATCAAGCTGGTAAAGACAGAGGGAAAGAAAGCTACTCATATGACAGATGGAGTGATTGATTACTGGTATTGCGAAAACTGTGGCAAATATTTCAGTGATGAAAAGGGAACACAGGAAATCACACTGGCTGATACCGTCATTCCAAAACTTACTGAGCATACAGCGGATGGTACTGGCTGGCATACAGATGGAACGGCTCATTGGATGGTCTGTGAGTGTGGTGAGATATTAGATAAGGCAGCACATACAGAACAGACAACCATTACTAACAAAGCCACTTTAAAAAAGGATGGCAATAGTGTAACAAAGTGCACAATCTGTGGA
>DJPV01000002.1:0-2063 GCA_002437435.1 Lachnospiraceae bacterium UBA6403
TCGAAGATTCCAAGATTGATCAGGTTGTTGGATAACAGCTTACCGATCAGGAACTCTGCTGATATATAGTAAACCTTTTTCTTGCCATCTTCTGTAACCTTGTCTTCTGCTAATTCCTTTGTCATATCGAGCAGCGCAAAATAGATCTCCTCATTGCTGCATTCTTTGATCGTTTTATCATATTTTTTCTTACAAATCTCTGTTAACATCATATCCTCCTTACAAAAATACTGCTTCACAGCATTTCTTCCATATACTCTTGTTAATTCCCTTAATCTGTCTCTGATCTCGTCTGTAAATTCGCTCTTCTTCATCCGCCAGCGCCAGTTTGTACCGATCGTAGACGGAAGATTCATCCGTGCTTCGTTATCCTTTCCAAGCAGATCCTGCATCTGAACGATAACTGTATCGGCAGGGCTCATATATAATACCTGCATCATCTTCTCCGGGATCTCCTGCTCATTTGCCGCTCCCAGATATTTCATCATAAATGTAAGATTTTCCTTTGATGCATTCTCGATATATCCTTTTAATGTGTCATTATCGTGTGTTCCGATATAGACAACGTAATTCTTTTCGTGATTATGCGGTGCATGTTCATTCTCCGCATTTCCGTCAAATCCAAACTGTAAGATCTTCATTCCCGGATAGCCGGATTCCTTCACCAGCTTCTGTACCTCCGGCACAACGACTCCCAGATCTTCTGGGATCACCTTTGCATTTCCTCTGGCACTGTCGATCGCATCTACAAGCTTCTTTCCCGGACCTTCCAGATAGAATCCGTTCTTTGGCTCTCCATCTGCCGGAATGTTGTAATACCGCACAACCCCGATGAAATGATCGATACGGATCACATCATAGAGACTGGCTGATTTCCGGATCCGGTTCTTCCACCAGGAGAACCCATCCTGTTCCATACGATCCCAGTCATACAAAGGATTGCCCCATTTCTGACCGTAATCGGAGAATGCATCCGGTGGACAACCGGCTACACACACAGGTTGTAGATCCTGATCTAACTGAAATTGTTCTGTATTTGCCCATACATCTGCACTGTCCAGTGCTACATAGATTGGAATGTCGCCGATCAGACTGATACCATGACGGTTGGCGTAAGATTTGAGTGTCTTCCACTGCTCATCGAATTTGAACTGAAGGAACATATAGAATCCGATCTCGTCGTGTAACTGTTCCCTGCACTTACGAAGTGCTGTTTCTTCTCTCTTTAAAACCGGTTCTTCCCAGCTTAACCATTCTTTGTTCTCATGGTCTGCCTTGACCGCCATATAAAGGGCGTAATCCGGAAGCCAGTTTTCATTTTCCGTGAGAAATTCTGCATACGGCTTTGATGTCTCATGCTTCGATCTGCCATATGCTTTTCTCAATACCTCAAACCTTTGTCTGTACAGGCGGGCGTAATCGATGTCATCCAGCTGATCGTACCAGCTATATGCATCTACCTCCTCCTGTGTCAGTAAACCTTCATGAATCAGAATGTCGAAATCGATAAAATAAGGATTGCCCGCAAATGCTGAAAATGACTGATACGGACTGTCACCAAAGCTGGTTGGTCCGATCGGAAGCACCTGCCAGTAACGCTGGCCCGCCTCCTTCAACCTGTCAACAAATTCATATGCCTCTTTCCCCAGAGATCCGATTCCATAAGGGGATGGAAGGCTGCTGATCGGCAGGAGGATTCCTGCGCCACGCTCTAACGCTTTCTTCATGTCTGATACCTCTTTATTAAATTTTCTATTGAACAGCTATCCATTCGCCTGCATTTAATAAAGGTAAAGGTAAGGTAAAGGTCGTATATTCGGAATGTCTGTTCTGGTTTGTATTCTAATATCTTTTTCATGCTATTTCTTGCATTATAAGTGCATTTTATGATACTATTCTATCATTCACAACTTTGAGGTATATATATGAACAGTCTTGAATACGAAAATTATATGGAGACGAAGGCGCACGCCGATCCGCTTTTCCCTTACAACACCTATCTGTGCTCGATCCCGCTCGACTTTAATGCCGTTCCGCTCCACTGGCATCCATATATGGAGATC
>DJPV01000002.1:2161-14714 GCA_002437435.1 Lachnospiraceae bacterium UBA6403
CTGCCGGGAAGAATCCACGGCATCTCTCAGTATGCCTCCTATTCGATGGAATATGAAAATATCATTTTCTCTGTTGATCTGTTCCGATCCAGAAATCATGATACCCTGGACAGTGAATTTTTCCTGCCCCTGCTCTCCGGTGAATTAAACATAAAGAGCATCTATGACCGTGACGATCCATTATATAATTCCCTGTCCTCCTGCCTGAACCGGGTAGATACCCTCTGTGCATCGACACCAAAAGGATATCAGCTTGCTTTGAAAAGCTGCTATTTTGAATTCTTCTATACCCTGTATGCACATGCAGAGCAAAAGGCAGAGACCGCAGACCGGAAGAATCATACAAAGAATCTGGATCGTACCAAAGCGATCTTATCTTATATCGACCGAAACTACAAAGAAGCAATATCCATTGCAGACATTGCTTCTTACTGTGGATTCTCTGAATCCCATTTTATGCGATTTTTTAAGAATACAATGGGTGTATCCTTTACCACCTATCTGTGTGATTTCCGGTTAAATATCGCAGCCAGACTTCTTGTCACAACCGATGACAGCATCCTGTCCATCGCAGAGAGCTGCGGCTTCCTTAACCTGTCCTATTTTAACCGGACCTTCAAGAAGAAATATGGTGTCACACCCGGAGAGTATCGAAAACGGTAACTGATCCGTTTACACCCGGAATGCATCAAAACCGATAACTGATCCGTTCACATCTATAGATTCTCAGAAGCGGTAACCACCGGAAAATATACTTTTATCTCACAGCCGCCTGCAGCTTCATCAGAGGACACATCCAGTTCCACATTCAGGTCATGCGCCATTTCTTTTGCAAGATAAAGTCCCATCCCGGTTGCTTTCTTCCGCCTGTCACCGGAATCTCCGGTAAAGCCTTTCTCAAATACATACGGAAGATCGCAGGCTTTGATACCCACGCCATTATCCCGGACAGATAAAATGATCTTCTCCTGCTCTCTGATACAGGAGATCCGGAGCTGTTTATCCTCTCCTTTGCTGTATTTGATCGAATTGCTGATAAACTGTCCAAGCATAAATGCGAAGCCACGTTTATCGGTAAATAATGTGTTCTCTTTTATATCAAGCTGAACCTGTATCTTCTGTTCTTCTAACAGTGGTGTGAAATCCTCCAGCACTTCTTTTACACAGGTTTCCGTATCGATCGACTCGAATCTGTAATCTTTTCTCGCACCCTTTAAGCGGGCATAGTATAACATCTGGTCGACATATCTCTGCATCTGGCAGTTAATCCGGTCAAGCTTGCATACCACATCTTCTGACAACTCGTCTCTGTGATTGTCCAGCATAAATGTCAACAGGGCAAGCGGTGTCTTTACCTCATGCGCCCATGCTTCCACATATTCCTCATAATCATTTAGCTGTAACTTCGTCTGTGCGCATTGATCCATCTGCTCATGTAATACCTGACTGAAGCTTCTGATCTCCGCCTGCAGATTCTCCGCATCATGAAGCAGTTGTTCCTCATGGCAGGAATCCGGTATTGCAAGGAATTCGTCAAATGCTTTCTTCCGTTTTCTCTCTTTCTTTGCCAGATAAAAGACAGCCGTTACAAATACCAGCAGGCTGAACAGAATTACCGATATTGCGATCACCTGAAATGCCTGTGCATCGATCAACCATAACAGCAGGATACTGAGCAGATCAAGCAGTCCGATGATCCCCAGCCAGAATCTATTCTGTTTTATGATCTGTCCGATCTCTTTTATGGATATATGTTCCATCTCTATCTCTCCGAATATTTCCACCTGATATAACGACATGCCGCATCATGCAATTATCACATAACCACCTTGATAAAATATAGGCTCACCAGATTCCTATTTACTCCGATGTCTGTCCGACAAAACGATATCCGACACCACGCACAGGAATGATCTGTTGCGGCATATCAAGATTTGCCATCGTTTTTTTCAGTCTTGTAAGATTCACCTGTAAGGCATTTTCATCGATGAATTCTGCCGTTCCCCATAAGGCGATACAGAGTTCTTCTTTCGTCACGATATCCGATCCGTGCTCTAAGAATATCTCAAGGATCTTTCCCTGATTCTGCGGCAGGATAACAGACTGGTTATGAATGTATAAAGTATAGGTCTGGCGGTCAAGGAGAAATCCATTTCCTTCTAAAAGATTATTTCTTCCCTCATACCGTTTCAACACATTGGATACTCTGGCAAGCAGGCGTTCTTTTCTGCACGGCTTCGTCAGGAATTCATCTGCACCAAGATCTAAGGCATGCAGTTCATCCTGAAGCTGATCCCTCGATGTCAGAACCAGAACCGGTATGGAGCTTTTCTGCTTCAGTTCCCTGCAGATCTGGAATCCACCCATGCCCGGCAGATTCAGATCGAGCAGCACCAGATCCGGGGATACCGCAAAGATGGCTGCTTCCGCATTCTCAAAATCCGTAATGCCGCTGGTCTGATAGCCCGCCTTCTGCAATATAGCTTCCAGCTCTTCCCGCATCATATCTTCATCTTCTACCACTGCTATATGCTTCATATCTTCTCCTCATCTATCGATCAAGGTTTCATACCATCACCGCTGATCTTCATCTGCTTTAATCTATTCCTCACGTTCCGGTACCATCAATGTCAGAAGATACCGGTTACTTGACCGTTTTACAAATGCCACATAGATACATTCTACCACACAGAGCAGTAAAATCATAGCCGCAGCAAGCAGCATGGCATCCCCGATACTATTTGAGATCATACCGGAAACCAATGTAAGAACGGCACGCACACCGAAGATACTGCTGATGCCTGCAACGACAACCGGCATACCAAAGTACCAGTTGATCTGCTTTCTTGCGGAACGGCAGAGCAGTTCATAGGTTGCTCCAAGCCGGATCAGTGTCTTATATCTGCGGCTGGATTTCTGCTGTCCCATCAGGAACTGTACCCCGATCACGGTATTTGCAATGATCAGGAAAATGATCGCCAGATAGATCGTAATATAACTTGCTGCTACGATATAGAACATCCGGCGTCCCATATTTTTCAGATAACTTTCATACTCAATATTATTTGCTGCAAAATCAATCTGCGCAAGTTTATCATTCATCTGCATGACCGACTGAAGCAGGTTATCTCCCTTGACCTTTGACTGATCCAGCACACCATTCAGATAGATCGTGCTGTCCCATGTATATTTGTCAAATACTTCATCCGGCACGATCAGGGCAAAGGATAATGTAATTGCCCGATCTGTGACAATTGGTGTGTTCTGTATCTTACCGGTCAGATACATCTTATGATCCAGATATGCCACCTCAGGGCGGTCTGCCAGAATATCATTTATATTCTGATTCATGCTATCCGATGTAAATTCCAGACTTTTAAATACTGCCGCCTCATCGTCTGACAATGTAAGAGGTTCTTTTCCTGCAAGTTCGAGTACATGATTATATCCACTCAAAGAAATCAGATATGGATATGACTCATATTCCAGATTGTTAAGTAAAATATCTTTATCCTCTGAATCCGGCAGTTGTTCTACCCGGCTTATAACTGATGACAGATCGAACACATCATAATCACCATTTGCACCCGGAATAAGATGACCGACCCGCAACTCAAACAGATCGGAGAAATCCTGCTCCAGTCCGTTGTCTGCCAGAAGCTTTTTTACATTTGCCACACCCTGTTCCTGATCTTCTTCGTAATTCTCAAATGTATAATCCATGATATGGGTATTTCCCTTTTCATTTCCATAAGAAAATGCGATCACGATGCCGGCTCCAAAACAGCAGAGGGCTGCAAGGATCAGAATGGAACTGATCGATAAGGTGCTGGATTTTCTTATGACATTTTCCTGCACCTGACGGAAGTTAAATACCCGTAGGGCGGCTCCCCCACGGCTGTGTTTTGCCAGACGGTCGATAAAAAACCGCATGCCATAGAATAAGAGCAGCATACCAACAAAACCGATCAATATTGTCTCAGACATCTTGCGAAGTGTCGCCCATGACGTTCCTCCGATCGCCATGCTGTATGCCACAGCCAGACAGATAATACCGAGAACGAAGCTTACTGCATAGACGCCAGCCGGGAACTGCTTCTTGGTTCCCTCCGGTGTATCAACTAATAATGCACCGATCTCCTGACCTGCGATCTTCCCGCTTAAGATCAGGAATGCAACCAGTTTGATCACCAGAAATCCAACAGCAGTTATTATGATTGCCTGAATGGAAAATGTTACCTGATGTCCAACGATATCAAGTCCTACACATTTGGCTGTGATCAGACTGATCAATTCGGATAATAAAATGGCGATCGGAAGTCCTGTTATAAGTGCTGCCAGACTGCTTCCTATATCTTCTGCAAGAAGCATCCCGAAAAGCTTGCTTCTCCTCATTCCCATCATCAGGTAAACGCCAAATTCATGTCTTCTTCGTTCCAGTTGGAATTTGCTTGCATAGTAGATCAGGAAGAATAAGATCACCAGTGTCATTACAAAAAATGCAGGTATGATCTGGAACAGACGATCTACCGCATCACTCTCCATTTTCTTTAGGAATACCATAACATCCTGTGAAGAAAGCGACAGGATAATATAGAAAGCCACAATGGATATTACTAACGAGGAGAAAAACAAGCCATTTTCTTTTCTGCTTCGTTTACTGTTTTTTCGGATCAGTTTAAAGAACATTTGCGCTGCCCCCTCCCAACTGTGCCATGACCTGCAAGATTCTTTCATAGAACTGCTGTTGTGTCTCCGCGAGCAGATCCCGTCTTAATTCATGGAAGATCACGCCATCCTGAATGAATAGTATACGCTTGCAATAGCTTGCTGCATTGGAATCATGCGTTACCATTAAAACTGTTGTTTTCTCATCCCGGTTCAGGCCGGACAATTTCTCCATTAATGCTTTGGCATTTCTGGAATCGAGTGCTCCGGTTGGTTCATCTGCCAGAATGATGCCCGGATTCAGGATCAGTGCTCTGGCTGCTGCCAGTCTCTGCTTCTGTCCGCCGGACATCTGCGATGGAAACTTATCCAGTACATCAGTGATCTCCAGATATTCCGCTAACTGCTCCAGACGTTTTCCGCCCTCTGCCTCCGATATGTTATGAATCGACAATGGAACCATGATGTTCTCACGTCCGGTCAGATTATCCAGCAATTCAAAATTCTGGAACAGATATCCGATCTCTTTGCCACGGTACTCTGCCAGTTTTCTTCCCTTCAACCTCTGGATCTCTGTACCCTTCATCTGGATCTTGCCGCTGTCCGGCTGGATCACTGTTGCGATACAGTTTAATAATGTTGACTTACCGGAACCGCTGCTTCCCATAATTCCTAAAAACTCGCCCGGCATCACCTGAAATGTGATTCCGTTCAATGCCTTTGTCTGGTTCGGTTCCTTTCCATAATATTTTTTCAGATCTTCTATCTCTAATAATGCATCCATGCTGCCGCCTCCTTGTACTTCCTTAATTGCTGTTGTCTGGCTTCTTGGGGTATCATTCTTGCTTTCTTATTTCTATACCCGCTCTTGTTTACTTTTGCGGGTATGATATTCTTTTTCTTACTTTCATACCCACCACATCTGACAGTATTTATACTATCAGATATCTTCCTCAAATAACACTTACACTGAATGAAAGGTTTTGCCTGTATAATTCTGGAAACACCCGGCGATACTAAATATGTTTAAAAAGATAATTGCAGAATTAATATATATTGCACATACATGAACAGCATGACTTACCAACACAGTGTATAAATTTTTCCGCAATCATCAGCAAAATTTTCTCAGGAGGTTATCCCATGTCAAATATGTTTTGTTTTCAATGTCAGCAGACGGCTGGCAATAAAGCCTGTGTAAATACCGGGATCTGCGGCAAGCAGCCCTCAACATCCAATCTACAGGACGAGCTGGTCTGTGAATTGATACGGCTTGCCGAAGCTGCCGAACTGACAAAGAAATCTTTGCAACGAAAAAAAGAGACAGATCCCAAACTTCTGTCCAAATATCTAAACAATCGAAAATCCGCTAACCGTCTGCTGATCGACGGCTTATTTACAACGCTTACAAATGTGAATTTTGATGATAAAGCGATCAAAGATTACATCAAAGAAGTCCAGAAACGCCAGAAAGAGATCATGAACTGCATACCTGCAGACACATGTAAAATATCAGATGCCACAAATATGAATTTCTCAGATGCAGATAAGATTTCCTCGACTACAGATAAAAATTCACCAACTACAAATATGATTTTCTCAGATACAGATAAGATTTCCTCGACTACAGATAAAAATTCCACAACTGCAAATAGTAATTCATCAACAGCGAATACATTTCCCCCGGCCTGCGGCTCGAAAGATCCACATGATATTCCTGTTATCAGTCTGTGGGATGGCTCAGACGATATCGTGTCGCTCCGTTCCACTTTATTATTTGGCTTAAAAGGAATGGCAGCATATGCGCATCATGCGATGAATCTCGGCTATGAAAATGATACCGTGACGGCCTGGTTCTATAAAGGCTTGTGTGAAGTGAACCGTGAACATTCGGTAGAAGAATGGATTGAACTTATTATGGAATTTGGGAAAGTGAACTATCAGTGTATGGAGCTGCTTGATAAGGCAAATACAGAATCCTTCGGCACACCAACTCCGACTAAGGTTCACACCGATATCCGAAAGGGACCTTTCATCGTTGTATCCGGTCACGATCTCCGCGATCTGGAGCTGCTCTTAAAACAGACCGAAGGAACCGGTGTTAATGTCTACACTCATTCCGAGATGCTTCCGGCTCACGGCTATCCTAAATTAGCAGCCTATAAGCATCTTGCCGGCAACTTTGGAACTGCATGGCAGAGCCAGCAGACGGAATTTGAAAATATTCCTGCGCCCGTCCTCTTTACGACCAACTGCCTGATGCCACCACGTCCAAGCTATGAGGATCGTATCTACACCACCTCTGTTGTCGGTTATGAAGGAATGGTGCATATCGAAGGAACAAAGGATGGCAAGAAGGATTTTACCCCGATCATCAAGCATGCCCTAAAACTGGGTGGCTATGAACACGATCACAGCATGAGCGGTATCAACGGCGGTCATATCCTGACAACAGGATTTGCACATGGCGCAGTCCTCTCACATGCAGATAAACTCACAGCCGCCATCAAGAACGGTGATATCAAACACATCTTCTTAGTTGGCGGCTGTGACGGTGCCCATCCGGGCAGAAATTATTATACCGAATTTGTAAAACAGACTCCTATGGATTCTCTCGTTCTGACACTTGCCTGTGGCAAATATCGATTCAATGATCTCGACCTGGGCGAAATCGATGGAATCCCTAGAATCTTAGATATGGGGCAGTGTAATGATTCTTACAGTGCGATCAAGGTTGCACTTGCGCTGGCAGAAGCCTTCGGCTGTGATATCAACGAGCTTCCTCTGACCCTCGTTCTCTCGTGGTACGAACAGAAGGCTGTCTGTATCCTTTTAACCCTGCTTGCTCTCGGTGTCAAAAACATCTATCTCGGGCCAACCCTTCCGGCATTTATGACAGAGACTGTTGTCCGTTTTCTGGTTGACACCTACAACCTGCAGCCGATCACGGCTCCTGAGCAGGATATGGATGCGATCCTCGGACGCGGCTAAACAGCCAACCGACATATATTCATTCCTTTCCGGCAGCAGCTTCATGGCTGATTATGATACACACCATTACGATAGCAGAGATAATTGTATACTACTACCATACAGCTTCATCACACGTTCAGGTAAACATCCATGGTTTATCACACATTCTGATAACCACCACAATAAGGGCAGCGGCTGGCATATCCGGTTGCTGCCTTATATGATGCCCCACAGTTCGAACATCTGACTGCGATCAGATGGAGCTGCTCAGGATCGATCGACTTGTTGTCCATCAATTCTTCTTCTCTTCTGAGCCGTTCTCCACGGACAGAAGCAGGATCATAACTGTATTTGCCATTGTATTCATAGATATCGATCGTCATTCCGATCGGGAACATAGAATCCGCTCCCCTACTGATCGAAGTCGGCAGGATCACTTCCCGCTCAATACCATAATTGTCAAAATAATGCACTTTTACATTCCATGTAAACTGATCATTTACCCTATAGGATGTATTCTGTACATAACCATATATCTTTGCAGCATACTTTTCACCATGCACACGGATCATTTTCTGATTATGAAGCATAACAAGGATCGTCACGATAAAGCACAGTCCAATTACCACAAACATCAGTGGAATTAGTATAAATACTCCTATCTCACCAAATGCAAACATAAAGAGTACTGTCATGAAAAGCCCTATTCCGGCAAAACCCGTTCCGACGATCATACATATTTTCTGTGCACTGTTCATATCCATCTGCCTCCTACCTAATAATCAAAAAAATCAGATTTTCAATATCCGACTGACCGCATGCATCTATACATTAGACCTGCTCAATAATCTAAAATATCAGAATTCCAATAACCGCCTGACCACACGCATCTATACATTAGACCTGTTCAATAATCTAAAATATCAAAATTTCCAGTCAGGAAAATACCGCATTCGAAGTCTGATCTTAAATGAGAACCTCGTTCTAAGCTGATACAGTTTCTTTGTAAATATATATAACACACTATTTTCTGCATCTGTCAAGGTCTCCTGTCCATATACATGTTTTTCGATCAGCTCTGTAACCCGGACATATTCTCCTCTGTCAAATACGTCCTGCCATAGTGAAGCCCTCTCTTTTCCCTTTCTGGAATCTGTATCTGTCTCTGATAACATACCACTGACAAGAAGTTCGTCCGTCTCTTCCACTTTCCAGCCAAGTTCGGTCTGATATCCATATGCCGCTAACATCTTAAATATCGCTGCTGTAAGCTTTTCCGTACGCTTATCGGGTGTACATGCCTGATACCGTCTTTCAAATGTCAGTTCCATTACAAAATGCCGAATCTCAAATACTGTTATAACACATACCATACACAAGATCATCCAGGCAAATGCTGTCAGTGATATCTGCATCGGAAGCTGCTTATCCTGTTTTCCATCCGACTGGCTGTTTTCGTTATCCAGTTCATTTCCCATATCATCACTATCATCTTCTGCGGCGGTCTGACTTACCGTCTGTGGTCTCTGAACCATCTGAAGTAATGTATATGTATCATAATAAAATCCGGGAGTCACATCGACCGGAACCCAGCCAACACCATCCAGATAGACCTCAACCCAGGCATGACTGTTCTTATTTGTCAGGGTAACCGTATCAGATGAAGCTGCAAGAAGCTGTTGTTCCGAGACCAGATAGCCCTCTGTATAACGGGCAGGAATCCCCTGCATACGATATGCAAGAACTGCTGCGGACGCATATAATACAGCATTTCCCTGATGGCTCTTATTTAAAAACCAGCTGATCGGGTCTGTTCCTTCCGGTGCAGTCTCTGGCTTCTCCCGATAAGATACTCTCTTTTCCAGAACCTCCCGGATTCTCTCCGTTACTGCATATATCGTGTGATGAAATTGTTGGTTTTAGGTAACAAAAAAACACCGTATTGCTACGATGTTTCTTGTCCTATTTAGAAAGCATTAAGTACATCAATTTCTTCCATATTTTCCTTTTATGTCATCCCATTTAGGAAAATCAATATCTACTCCATAGTGGTTTTTATAGCTTCGCTTGAACCTATTTTTCCATTGAGCACCTTGTGTTCTTGTTTCAGGGTTTTGATATACAGTTTCTTCAAAGGCAGATAAATAATCTGTCATTGACTCGAACACATGGGCATTACCTCTTGTAGTGTACCAATTTCCAGGTCTCATTTTCTGCAAAATGCCATTTTTGTATTGGACTGTAATAGGCCAGTTGTCCATCGTCTTTGTTATTTCCCATATCTTTTTAAGCCAAAGGTCTTTGACGATGACATCACCTGTTTCTTCGTCCATTACATAACCGAAAATGAGGAAATCAGTATCAATATGATACGGTTTTTCAATCAATTCGTTTACAAATGCTTTGAAGTCCGCTATATCAAAAGCAGGACTTGACTCTCTATTAAAGGCTTTTATCTCTAAAAGGTTCTGCGTGTGATTATCTGGGTTCAAATACACATCAGGTGGCATTTGAGTATTTGGATTTGGGTCAAATTCAATACCTCTTGCGGTAAGCCATCCCTCAAGCCATTCTTGAAGAATATTACCAACAACATCTTTCCTTTTCACGATAATACTAACATCGCCCAAGTGAAAGCGGATTTGTCCCTTTACTGTTTTTATCTTATCTTCATTGATAAGTTTATCATAAATTTGTTGTGCTGTTAATTTCATTTTTCACAATCCCTTTCGTATATATCAAGTACTCTTTCCGATACCGCTTTGATTACCGGAACAACAACTGTATTACCTAAGAGGTCATATCCCTCATCAATGGTAACATCAAATTTATAATCGTCGGGGTATCCAAACAGTCGAAGTCCTTCTCTAAGTGTTAATTGACGGATTCCATTCCCATCGGGAACAAACAAGTGTTGCATATCCATAGCAACCAAAGTAGGTGCAATCTCCTTTGGGTCTAATACTTTGCTAACCTCAAAGGACATTTTTCCTGCAACAATATTATAACCTAATGGCAGGCTCGGGTCTTGTTCTCTACGATTACCGATTTTACGCTTCGGATATTCCTTTCGTACATACTTTTTCTCCACTAAATCTTCTAATATTTCCTCTAAGTTAGAAACATCATAGAAAGAGCGTATCATTTCAATGGTAAGAGGCATACCATCCATCCAATCAATGCCGTATTTCTCAGCCCATTTCTTTTTCCTGCGTTCTGTCATCATAATGTTAAGCAATTCTTTTTGTTCTTTGCTGACAGAACCTTTAATTTCTATATCCCAACTATGAATATTGTTTTTACCACCACGCTTATCTTTAATCGACTTTCCAAATAGTTCTTCAACAGTATAATGTTCCAACAACAGCCTTGTAAATTTGCTATCTGTTGTTGCCATACCTTTCTCCAATACATCAGATAGGGAACAATCAATATGATGGAATTTATCAAGGTTTGGATAATCTTTTTTTGTTCCCACAATGTAAACACGTTTTCTTTCTTGTGGCACACCAAAATATTTTGCATTAAGAACTTTCCACGAAACCTTGTATCCAAGGGTATCCAAATGTTCAAGTATCGTGGTCAATGTTCTTCCTATTTTATCCCCTGGCTTTTCACGGTCGTGATTTACAAGGCCTTCAACATTTTCAAGAACAAATCCATAAGGCTTTTTTTCTTTCAAAATGCGTTCTACCTCAAAGAACAATGTTCCTCGTGTATCTTCAAATCCTAATCGTTTCCCAGCGGCAGAAAACGCTTGACAGGGAAATCCTGCAAGAAGAAAATCAAAATTCGGTATATCTTTGGCTTCAACTTGCGTAATATCGCCATTAACTGTTTCATCGGGATGATTTTGTTTTAAGACTTTGATTGCATAAGATTTAATTTCTGATGTAAAAACACATTTCGTTTGAAACCCATTTTCTTTACAAGCCAACTCAAACCCTTTTCGTATTCCGCCTATCCCAGCAAACAAATCGACAAATTTAATTGTTCTGTTCACTTATTTTCCTCCTCTGAGTAGCCAAGCCATTGTTTTTCTATAAATTCGTATGACTGCTCATTTTCTTCGCAAAAAGACTTAATTGCTTTCATTGCTTTCATATTCGGTTTTGCTTTGTTAAGTTCCCAACGATTAACCGTTGATAAAGCAACATTAAGTTTCTGTGCAAAATCTTCTTGTGTGTAAAAGGCTTTTTGCCTTGTAATTCTAATTGCTTCACCCAAATCCATAAGCAACCTCCTTGCGTAACTTTCCATTATTTTAGCGCAAATTAGGCGTTTTTGTCAATACCGTAGCTACTTCGACTATACTCACAACTTAATGACTTCTTGAATACTTGCCGAAAAAGAAAAACTGCCATCAGTTGACAGCAGTTTTCTTTCGGTTGGTTTCCGTTAGGAATATACAATCTCATTCAATACAATCTCGTCTGCACAGGCTCGAATGTTATTCATCATTCCGACCCATCTCATCATATCCGTTGCTTTCAGTTTCTCCGTTACTCCTTGCTTTCGTGCCATTTCCTTTATCAGATATTCAGCCATATTACAAGCCGAAGTATCAATTTCAGCAACCGTCTTTTTTGCTGTAATGCGTTTGCAAAGTCATTCTTCTGCCATAGTCGGAACAATATAGATAAACACTGTAGGATACACTACCTATGCCGATTAAACATATCATACATAATACTAAGTTTTTAATTATTTTTTTCATCTTATGTTCCTCCTCTTTCTTATATCACTTTATTATTTAAATATAGTATAAACTGTTTTCTTTCCCCCCTTCTCTATATTCAACTCCAAATCCTTATATAATCCAGTTCCGCCAATAACATATGACCAATATATTTTTCTATCATTATATAAATATATGCCACCAATACTATTATTGTCACGCGTCGAATTATAG
>DJPV01000037.1 GCA_002437435.1 Lachnospiraceae bacterium UBA6403
CATGAACAATATATAAATGGAGATGATTTTGCTCCGGAATATCTGAGAATGTCTCAGGCAGAAAGAGAAAGAAAAGAGAAAGGTGAAAGAAATGAGTAATAGCGTCAGTGATGGCGGGGCGGCGGAGCCCTATTTAGAAAACATTGAGATAAGAGAAGGCGATGAGGAACAGTTGCTTGACATTGTTTCTCTTGGAGAAAAAGTATTTATGAGTTCCTGGAATGAGCAGATGGTTGCGACTTCCATGTATGGAACGTATGATACCGTACTTACAGCAGTTGACACAACAAAGGATGACAAGGTAGTTGGTTATTGTATCTTTACCGCACCGTGTGAAGATTGTGAACTGCTTCGGATTGCTGTTGATAAGGATTACAGGAAATGCGGAATCGGGCACAGGCTGATGAAAGAAATGATCCGTATGTGTGTAGAAGACGATGGAGAAAAGATCTTCTTGGAGGTTCGCGAATCCAATGATGCAGCAATATCAATGTATGAATCACTAGGCTTCGATGAGATTTCCAGAAGGAAAGATTATTATAAAAAACCAACAGAAGATGCTGTTATTATGGAACTGAAGTGTTCACATTCATAATATATAGATGACAGGAATTCCCACTACAAAAGATGCATTTTTTCTATTATAATCGACAATAGAAAAGATACAGAGATCACCGGGTAGCCGGAAGATCAGGAGGAGATTATGATGGAAGTAATACGCTGCAATATGTGTGGGAAAGAATTGTCAGTCAGAAATGACATTTTGATGGAAGATGCAATTATAATTTCAAAAAAGTGGGGATACTTCTCAAAGAAAGACGGAGAAACCCACAGAATCTGTATATGTGAAGACTGTTATGACCGGTTGGCAGGCAGCTTTGCAGTACCGGTACAGAGAGAAGAAACGGCAGAATATATGTAGAACCAGAGAGTCATTTGTATATAAAATGACTCTTTTTTCCTTACAGGAGAAGTGGTTTGCAGGCAGAGTGGAGATAGAAGTTGGAGGATAGAATATGTTAGATGTATGTTTGCTTGGTACAGGCGGAATGATGCCACTTCCGTACAGAGCGTTGACATCCATGATGATACGATACAATGGCAGCTCTATATTAGTTGATTGTGGTGAAGGAACGCAGGTAGCAGTCAAACAACAGGGATGGAGTTTCAAACCGATCGATGTGATCTTATTCACACATTTTCATGCAGATCATATCAGTGGACTGCCGGGACTGCTTCTGACGATCGGAAATGCAGAGCGAAAGGATCCGGTTCTGATGGTCGGACCAAAACGACTGGAACGGGTAGTGAATTCTCTGCGTGTGATCGCACCGGAGCTTCCGTTTGAGATTCGGTTCAAAGAGCTGACGGAGGAGGAAGAAGAATTTGAGGTGTGCGGATTACGGGTGAATGCATACAGGGTAAATCATAATGTTACCTGTTATGGATATTCATTTGAACTTGACCGTGCCGGTAAATTCGATGTGGAACGTGCGCGTGCGCAGGAGGTTCCGATGCAGATCTGGAATACATTACAGAAGGGCATGACGGTAGAATTGGATGGCAGAACCTATACACCGGATATGGTGATGGGGCCAGATAGGAAAGGACTCAAAGTCGCATACTGTACAGATACCCGTCCGACACCACTTATTACGAAACATGCGGCGGGTTCGGATCTGTTCATCTGTGAAGGGATGTACGGTGAACCGGATAAACACGAAAAAGCAGTTTCTCACAAGCATATGACGATGTATGAAGCTGCGGAGATCGCAAAAGAGGCAGAGGTAAAACAGATGTGGCTGACACATTACAGCCCGTCACTGATCAAACCGATGCAGTATATGGATGAAGTAAGAAAGATATTTCCGGCTGCGATTGCAGGAAAAGACCGAATGGAGACAACATTAAAGTTTGTAGACTGACACAGACGGTAAAACAGGAAAAAGAGGAAGATGAAAATGGAGAAAAAAGATATAAAAATTCTGGCAATTGAATCATCTTGCGATGAGACTTCAGCAGCCGTCGTTGTAAATGGCAGGGAAGTATTATCCAATATCATATATTCACAGATTGACATTCATACGTTGTATGGTGGTGTTGTTCCTGAGATTGCGTCAAGAAAACATATCGAGAAAGTGAATCAGGTGATAAAGAGCGCACTTAAAGAAGCGGATTGTACTTTGGATGACATAGATGCAATCGCGGTTACATATGGCCCGGGACTGGTTGGAGCGTTGTTGGTTGGAGTAGGAGCGGCAAAGGCAATCAGCTATGCGAAGAATATTCCGTTAGTGGGTGTTCATCATATAGAAGGACATATTGCTGCTAATTTTATAGAAGATAAGACATTGGAACCACCATTTATGTGTCTGGTTGTATCCGGTGGACATACTCATCTGGTAAAGGTGACAGATTATGGACAGTTTGAGATCCTTGGCGTGACCAGAGATGATGCGGCAGGCGAAGCATTTGACAAGGTGGCAAGAGCTATCGGACTTGGATATCCGGGTGGACCAAAGGTAGATAAACTCGCGAAAGAGGGAAATCCTGATGCGATAGAATTTCCAAGAGCAAAGATTTCCGATTCTGCATATGATTTCAGTTTTAGTGGTTTAAAGTCTGCGGTTTTAAATTATATCAACCAGAAAGAAATGAAGAATGAGGAGATCAACCGTGCAGATGTAGCGGCATCCTTCCAGAAAGCAGTTACAGATGTACTGACAGAACATACTATATATGCAGCTAAGAAATATGGCATGGATAAAGTCGCGTTGGCAGGTGGTGTTGCGTCAAACTCAGCGCTTCGTGCGTCGATGAAAGCAGCCTGTGAGAAAGCGGGAATTCGGTTATATTATCCTGCGCCGATTCTTTGTACTGATAATGCAGCGATGATTGGAGCAGCCGGTTATTATGAATTCATAAAAGGTACCAGACACGGACTGGATCTGAATGCAGTTCCAAATCTCAAATTAGGCGAGCGGTAGAAGAATACAGTAAGAAGTGAATGCAGATCACTCTGATGCTTTGTAAGTATTCGTAAATATGTGGTGAAAGAATACAATAAGAAATAAATAGTAAAGGTGAAAAAGATAAAAGGATAGAAGAGAAAATATGAGGACAACGGCAATTATACTTGCAGCAGGGAAAGGCAGCCGCATGCACAGTAATATCGAAAAACAGTTCATGGAACTTGGCGGTTATCCTGTAATCTATTATGCGTTAAAAGTTTTTGAGAAAAGTCCTGTGGATGCCATCATTTTGGTAACAGGGAAAAAAAGCGTGGAATATTGCAGACATGAAATCGTAGAGAAATATCATTTTACAAAGGTTGTATCTGTGGTAGAGGGTGGCGAGAACCGGTATGATTCCGTGTATAATGGTTTGTGTGCATGCCGGGAGACCGATTATGTCATGATCCATGACGGCGCAAGACCATTTGTGACACAGGATATGATCGTAAGATCGATCCGGACACTGACAGATTATAAAGCATGTACAGTTGGTATGCCTGTAAAGGACACCATAAAGATTGTAAATGAAAACCGGATCGGTATGGCGACGCCTACAAGAGAGTGTCTATGGCAGATTCAGACCCCACAGAGCTTTCATTACAAATGCCTGATGAAGTGTTATCAGAAGATGATGAAGAAACGGGCAGATGGAGCGATAGCAGTGACAGATGACACAATGGTAGTTGAGGAATACGGCAAGATGCAGGTGAAAGTGATCGAAGGCAGCTATACAAATATAAAGATCACCACACCGGAGGATATGCGTATCGGACAGGAATTTCTGCAAAAACAAGGGCAAAAAAATACTTGAAAATATCAGCCACAAAAAAATGAAATAATTTGAAAAAATGTGTTGACATAGAAAAATAGAAGTGCTAATATATACAAGTCGCCGGTCAAAAGGAGACTTAAACAACTGGATGGAGAGATATCGAAGTGGTCATAACGAGGCGGTCTTGAAAACCGTTTGTCCGAAAGGGCGCGAGGGTTCGAATCCCTCTCTCTCCGCTGACTTTTCAATAAACAAAGATGGAAAGTTCAAGCGCTTGATACTAGGAGAAGTACCCAAGCGGTTGAAGGGGCTCCCCTGGAAAGGGAGTAGGCCGTTAATAGCGGCGCGAGGGTTCAAATCCCTCCTTCTCCGTTAAGTTTTACTGGTACAGGCGAAACAAAGAACCTTGAAAAATTAA
>DJPV01000079.1:0-2577 GCA_002437435.1 Lachnospiraceae bacterium UBA6403
AGCTATGCTCACGATATAATGAAAATAATTATGCAAACAAGCAGAAATTCGAATGGAAACAGGAAAAATAAGATGAAGAAATTAACAGAAACACAAAAAAGTATTATAAAGTGGACGTTCGTGCTGGTGCTTCTTGGCCTGATCGTCTATGTGTTCCGGGATATGGCAGGTCCGATCGCAAAGCAGCTTGTAAAGACAAGCCCGTGGATCATCGTGTTGATCCTTGTGGCAACATTGTTATATGGTGTGTTTGAGAGCACGATCACGATGTTATTTGCCCGTCAGTATAATCCGGCATTTACATTCAGACAGGCATTTGGAATGACATATTTTGTGTCATTTTACAGAACGGCAACGCTTGGAAGCGGTGCAGGGGTGTCTGCACTGGTTTATCTGAATGAGTATGGGGTGAAGACATCAGAAGGATTTGGAATGTATATGATCGAATATGCAGTACACAAATTAAGCATTGGAATTATGGCTGTGATCCTGTATCTGATGCATTTCCATTATATGAATGAAACCTTTGCAGAATATGAAGCATATATTGGGATTGGATTTGTAGCTACAGTCGTTATTACAATATGCCTGCTGTTATTTGTATGTGCCGGATGGTTCCATCAGATCTTAAAGAAGTTGATGGATCTGGTGAATTTTAAAGGACGGTTTACAGAAAAGTTTGATAAGGTCAAAGAACAGTGCGATATCATGGAGACGGCATCGAAAGAATTACTGCATCATTGGAAACTGCTGGTTGGTGTTTTGCTGATCAATATTTGTAAGTTTTCATGCTGGTTTATGATTCCGTATATTGTCTTATATAAAAGTGGTGCATTTTCACCGGTTGTGGCACTGACGATCACGACGGTTTCTGTTATGCTGGCTGCGGTTATTCCTACGCCTGCCGGAATCGGTTCCAGCGAGTTTGTAATGATCGCAATGTTTGGCGCGATCGTAGGAAGTGCGGAAGCAGGAGCAATGGCGCTGCTTTACCGTTTTGCGACATTTGTATTTCCATGTGCGTTAGGTGCAGTCTATGCAGCAAAGTTTGCAGCCATGAAACGAAGAAAGAATAAGAAGACAGGATAAAGTTACAGATATGAAGAAGTTGGTAGTGGGTATTCTTGCCCATGTTGATTCGGGAAAAACTACATTATCGGAAGCCATTTTATATACGGCAGGCAAGATCCGCAAACTTGGACGGGTGGATCATAAGGACGCTTATCTGGATACGGATGCACAGGAACGGGAACGGGGAATCACGATATTTTCCAAGCAGGCGGTATTTACATATGGCGGAGCAGAAGCTGCCGGAATGGGAAATGAAGCTTCGTCAAAGACTGGTGCAGGGCGACAGGATATACCGGTTGATGATGGCATGGAGATTGCGCTGCTTGATACACCGGGGCATGTTGATTTTTCAGCGGAAATGGAGCGAACCTTACAGGTGCTTGACTATGCGATCCTTGTCATTAATGGCATGGACGGAGTGCAGAGCCATACCGATACATTATGGAAGCTGTTGAAGCGGTATGAGATCCCGACATTTTTATTTGTAAATAAAATGGACATGGATGGGGCAGATAAAGATGCCATTTTCCAGAATATACGAAAAAAGCTGGATGAGGATTGCGTTGATTTCTCATCCGAGGACAGAGATGAACAGATCGCGATGGCAGATGAGAGACTGTTAGATACCTATCTGGATAGTGGTACGGTTAAGACGGAGGATATCATCGAAGCGATCCTTGACAGGAAGATATTTCTCTGCTTCTGGGGTTCGGCACTCAAACTCTCCGGCGTGCGGGAGTTACTGGATGCGATGAATACCTATATGGTGATGCCTGCATATAACGCAGAATTTGGCGGACGGATCTTCAAGATTTCGAGAGATGCAAAAGGAGAACGTCTTACCTATATGAAGGTGACCGGAGGAAGCTTAAAATGCAGGGAGCAGATCGAGGGAATCGAAGGAAAAGTCAATCAGATCCGGATTTATTCCGGTGCACGCTATGAGACAGTAGAGGAGGCTTCTGCCGGAACGGTATGTGCAATCACCGGGCTGAACGGAACGTCGGCAGGTCAGGGCGTTGGATGTGAACAGGGAAATATATTTGCCGGATTGGAACCTGTGTTATCCTATAAAGTCAGCTATCCGGAGGACAAGGATGCAGTTGTCGTGCTCCGGGACATCAGGCAGTTGGAGGAAGAAGAACCTGAGTTACATGTGGAGTTTGCACAGGAGACCAGAGAGATCTTTGTCAAGGTTATGGGACAGGTGCAGCTTCAGGTGTTGACACAGATCATAAAAGACAGATTTGGCTATCTCATATCATTTGGTATGGGAAGAATCATATATAAAGAGACACTTGCAGAACCGGTAATGGGAGTCGGACATTTTGAGCCGCTTCGCCATTATGCCGAAGTACATTTGCTGATGGAACCGTTAGAGCCGGGAAGTGGGATGCAGTTTGATACGATATGCAGCGAGGATGTACTCGATAAGAACTGGCAGCGACTGATCCTGACACATCTGGAAGAGAAAGAATATCGCGGCGTGCTGACAGGTGCACCGAT
>DJPV01000079.1:2782-17007 GCA_002437435.1 Lachnospiraceae bacterium UBA6403
TTTGCACAGCCGGAGATCGAAGGTGAAATGAGTATCCTGACAGGAACTGCACCGGTTGCTACGATGCAGGAGTACCAGCAGGATGTGACGGCATATACCAGAGGACAGGGAAAGTTATCCTGTACCTTGCAGGGATATGAGCCATGCCACAATGAAGATGAAGTGCTGGCGGCAAGTACCTATGACCCGGAGCTTGATATGGCAAATCCGGCATCGTCGGTATTCTGTGCACATGGAGCCGGATATATCGTGGACTGGTACGATGTGTATGATATGATGCATGTTAAAGAAGATCCGGGATTTGCACTTGCAGGGATGGAAGATGTCCTGCGGAATATAATGTCAGAGCCTACTGAGGCAGACGAAGATAACCGGAAACGGATGGCGCGTGTGCGGCAGGATGCAGGTGCTCCGGTGTATGATGAGAAGGAGTTAGAGGATATATTTGTCCGCACCTATGGTTCAAACAGCCGGGAAAATGCAGCTTATAATAAAGCCGGTTTCAATCGGTATAATAAGAGTGTGTCAGAGGCAGACTGGTATGTGAAGAAGGCGGCAGGACATGGTAAAAGCAAGACCACCGGTGCGCAGACACCGGCTGTCGGATCAAAGACGGCGGATACCGGAATCGCCAGACCCGGGGCATACAGGAAACAAAAGGGCGAGAAAGAATATCTGTTGGTTGATGGGTATAATGTGATATTTGCATGGGATGATCTGAAAGCGCTGGCGGCGGTGAACATCGACAGTGCCAGAGATAAGCTGATCGATATTATGTCAAATTATCAGGGGTATGTCGGCTGTGAGCTGATCCTCGTATTTGATGCTTATAAGGTGAAGCAGAATCCGGGCAGCATTACAAAGCATGGCAATATCCATGTGGTTTATACGAAGGAAGCAGAGACTGCCGATATGTATATAGAAAAGACGACACATGAGCTTGGCAGAAAGTATAAAGTGACAGTTGCATCCTCAGATGGACTGGAACAGTTGATCATTATGGGGCAGGGTGCACTTCGGATGTCCGCCCGCGGACTTCGGGAAGAAGTAGAGCGTGTAAACCAGATCCTGAGAGATGATTATCTGAAATAGAAGCTGAAGTGTTATGCGGCAAAGCAGATAGGAGAACGGAATAAAATAACGAATGGGTGAAACGAAAATATATAATGGAGAAGTGGGTATGAAGAAATACATTATGGCACTTGATCAGGGTACGACAAGTTCAAGGGCGATTTTATTCGGAAAAAATGGAGAGATGGCGGCTGTATCACAGAAGGAGTTTACACAGTATTTTCCTGAAAATGGCTGGGTAGAGCAGGACCCGAAGGAGATCTGGGCATCACAGATGAGCGTGATGATGGAAGCCAGAGAGACACTGGGAATTCCTGTTGAGGAGATTGCTGCGATCGGAATTACGAATCAGAGAGAGACAACGATCGTCTGGAATAAAGAAACAGGAGAGCCGATATATCCGGCGATCGTGTGGCAGTGCAGAAGAACGGCAGACCGGATCGAGGCATTAAAAGCAGAGGGCTATGATACAGTGATCCGCGAGAAGACAGGATTGATTGCTGATCCTTATTTTTCAGCTACAAAGATTGAGTGGATTCTCGATCATGTAGAGGGAGCGAGAAAACTCGCAGAGGATGGAAAGTTATATTTTGGAACGGTTGATACATGGCTGATCTATAAGCTGACTGGAGGAAAGGTTCACGCAACAGATTACACGAATGCATCCAGAACGATGCTGTTCAATATCCATACATTAGAATGGGACAAGGAATTAATTGAGAAATTCCGTATACCGGAGAGTATGCTGCCGGAGGTACATAACTCCAGTGAGACCTATGGATACACAGATGAGCGGTTATTCGGTGGCTCGATTCCGGTTGCGGGTGTTGCAGGAGATCAGCAGGCGGCATTATTTGGACAGTGCTGTTTCGAACCGGGAGATACGAAGAATACCTATGGAACCGGCTGTTTCCTGCTGATGAATACGGGAGACAGGGCGGTCTATTCAGAACATGGTCTGCTTACCACGATAGCGATCGGACTGAACGGCAAAGTACAGTATGCACTGGAGGGCAGTGTATTTGTCGCAGGATCCGCGATCAAATGGCTGCGTGATGAGATGAAGCTGATCGAGAAAGCCAGTGATACCGAGAGAATAGCGTTATCCGTTAAAGACAGCAATGGTGTCTATGTAGTTCCGGCATTTACCGGACTTGGTGCCCCATACTGGGATGCTTATGCCAGAGGTGCGATCCTGGGGCTGACCAGAGGTACGACAAGAGAGCACATCGTCCGGGCAACTGTAGAATCACTGGCATATGAGACTTACGATGTATTAAAAGCAATGGAGAGTGATTCCGGTATCAGCCTGAAGCAGTTACGTGTAGATGGTGGTGCAAGTGCAAATAACTTCCTGATGCAGTTTCAGGCAGATCTGCTGTCCGGTGAGATCATCCGTCCGGTTGTTACAGAGACAACAGCACTTGGTGCGGCTTATCTGGCAGGACTGGCAGTTGGATATTATGATGATATAGAAGAAATAAAGAGCAATTGGAGCGTAGAGCGGGCATTTACATCGGAGATCGATGAGGAGATGCGCCGGATGCTGCTTTCCGGTTGGGAGACTGCGGTAAAACGGGTACTTTTATAAGAATCGGAATTTATTAGATAGAATCTGTAAGCTGTTTTCAGATAAGCGGAAAATAGCTTCATACAGCAGGAGATAGATATATGACAGATAAGATCAAAAACATACTGGAACAAATGACAATAGAAGAAAAAGCCACTATGGTGTGCGGTGCAAGTAACTTCAGTACCGCAGCAGTTCCTGAGTGTGGTGTACCGGCGATCCGTATGCTGGATGGCGGAACGGGAATTAATTATGAACAGCTGATCGGTGATCTGATCCTTGCATGGAGACAGAATCCGAGGGATGAGGAAGAAGCATGGCTGATGAAAGACTTCAGTGTTACAGAAGAACGTCATGTGATATTTGATTATTTCCGTCCTGATAAGCTGACAGAAAAGGAGATGAAGGTCTGGAAGAAGGTTCGGGATCACTTCAAGGATCAGTTTGTAAAGAATACAACCAATAATGAGACAACACTGGCATTTGTAGAGATGGCAGGGGATGCTGCGGCAGACATTATGTCGCCTGCATGTTTTCCGTGTGGGATGATGCTTGGAGCTACATTTAACCCGGATATCGTGAATATGACAGGACATGCACTTGGACGGGAAGCCCGGGCGTATGGCGTGCATATGCTTCTTGGAACACCGAATATCAATATCCACAGAGATCCATTGAGCGGAAGATTATTTGAAGGTTTCTCAGAAGATCCGTGTCTGGTGTCGAAGCTTGCACCGGAGTATGTAAAGGGTGTGCAGGAGGAAGGAGTAGCGGCAAATATCAAGCATTTTGCTGCAAATAATCAGGAAAAGAATCGTCAGGGAATCAATGAGACGATATCGGAACGGGCGTTGCAGGAGATATATTTTCCGGGCTTCCGTGCCTGTGTAGAACAGGGGAAACCGGCAACTGTAATGTCAGCATATAATAAGATCAATGGTACGGCATGTACACAGAACAAATGGCTGTTAGATGATATCCTGCGTAGATATTGGGGCTTTGACGGAATGGTTGTGTCTGACTGGGGCGCAGTCTATGATCCGATCGAAGCATTAAAAGCAGGAAATGACCTGAATATGCCGGGAGTTACAGCTGATCCTACAGTAGTCATGGAAGCAGTTGCAAATGGAGAACTGACTGAAGAAGAACTGGATCAGAATGTGGCAAGAATACTGGAACTGGCAGAGACTTACGCTGCACCGGAGTGCTATGATATGTCGGCACAGTATATCATGGATATGTCGAAGCAGGCAGCCTATAAGACGGCTTGTGAGGGCATTGTTATGTTGAAAAATGAGAATGACATCTTTCCGATTCAGGCAAAGAGTAAGGCAGGAAGTGATTCGGTATTTGAGACAGCTGTGGAAGATGATCTTTTATCGGGTGTCGTTCTTTGCGGAAGCGGAGCTATCCGTTTATATGACTGTGGTACCGGAAGTGCAGGTATTACGACAGATAAGGACAGCAGCATCTACGAGGGGCTGATCCAGAATGGTGTCGAGGTGAGTATCGGGATACCGGCAGCAGGGAAGCGCGCAGGCATCTCCACCTATATCTGCGTTGCCAGAATACCGGGCATGGAGGGAAATGACCGGAAGAATATGAAGCTGTCCGCCGAGGATGCACAGATCTTGAATCAGATGTTAGATCTGAAACGGGAAAATCCACTTGTGAAGCTGGGACTTATCTTAAATGTAAGCGGGCCGGTCGATCTGGCACTTTGGGAGCATGAGTTAGATGGTATCTTCTGTATGTTCTTACCGGGTATGGAAGGTGGACATGCAATGGCAGATATCTTAACCGGCAGGGTAAATCCATCCGGAAAACTGCCACTGACATTCCCAAAGAAATATCAGGATACGCCGACCTATCTGAATTTCCCGGGTGACGGATATCAGGTGAATTATGGGGAAGGTATCTATGTCGGATACCGTTATTATGATAAGAAGATGGTAGAGCCGTTATATCCATTTGGACATGGACTTTCTTACAGCAGATTTGAGATCACAAATGAGCGTGCGATCGGAGAGCAGTCTCCGGTAGAGATCATTTATCCGGATGGCAAAGTAGATAATAAGAAAATGCCGGTATTTACGGATTCGATCAAGATCGCTGTGGATGTGATCAATCAGGGACCGGAAGAATTCTCTGAAGGCATGGAAGTAGTTCAGCTTTATATCAGTGATCCATATGCATCGATCTCAAAGCCTGTAAAGGAATTGAAGACGTTTAAGAAGATCCGGTTGGCATATGGCGAACAGGAGAAGGTCAGCTTTACTCTGAAAAAAGAGGACTTTGCTTCATTTGACAGTGATCTGCATCAGTGGGTAGCGGAAGAAGGTATCTATAATATCCTGATCGGAAACAGCTCACGAAATATCGTGTGCAGTATGCCTGTCTATCTGGATGCGAGGACGGAGTACAGCTACAGTATCGAGACGCCGATCAAGGTGTTGTATGAGAATTCCGTGGCGAAAGCGCATATGAATCATCTGTGGCTCAGACTGGGGCTTGATCCGGCAGATATTGATTACAAATACGAATATGAGCCGCACACCAGATTGATCGACTTTGTCCATTTGAAATGTGAGCATCCGGAGCAGGAGGCACTGGATGAATTCGAACTTCGGGTTGGAAGCCTGAAGCGGGCGTAGGTCAGACAGGAGAGAAGATATAAAGGAACGGTTTAGTCGTATTTTGTCGTATTACAGGTTTTTATTGGTTATTTAATTGTTTTATGTCTAGCTTTGTTGAATTGCTATTTTTTTCGCGTAAATTTGCTATAATATGGTTGTCTGCAGATAATAGAATTATGGAGGTATGCTATATATTATGAAAAAGAAGCTTATTAAAAACAAAACGAATCCTTTGCATTATGGGCTGTATTGCGTGCATAATGTTTGGTACGGTGTCATTTGCAAAGACTTATGTAGGTAATGTTCCGTCATTGTCATATACTAAGAGTGGTATAAAGGTAACAGGAAATGCAAGTTATTTATATCGCGTTTCCAAGGATAAGATAAGTTCTTATGCCGCAATTGGAGGAGAAAATTATGGACATACCACAAAGAGTGGTCCATTTAATGGCGTGAAGATGAAATCTGACTTTACTGGTACTTCATGCGATTCAAAAGTATATGATGGAAAACGATCAGCAAGCAATTCCCAAAGCATTAGTACAAGTAATACAAGTGCAACAGTGAGCTATTATATTGAAGGTTCCAAGCAGGCATCTTTTACACTATTGGGTAACTAGTAATATCGTTTTTACAATGTAACACAGTCTGTAACCGCGGGCAGGCTGTATTGTACTTAGGATAAGAGGAGGATATTATGCGTATCAGGGATAAAGAGATATCTATCTTGTTTATTATTGGCTTTACTTTTCTATTTATATTGGTATGTACAGGTTATGTCACTGTATCGAATTGGTTATGGCAGTACAAAAAGCAGACTGTGTCCTATGAGTATACAAAAAATCTGTACATACATTCTAAAAATTCTTATAACGCAGCATATATGGATACGGAACTGTTGGACGAACAGGGATATGTGGAAATGGATGTTGAACAGCAGGCTGAGTGTCTGAAGTTATGTAAAAAAGATAATGACAGCATGGTCGATATTCTTTCGAATCAAGTGGTTACAACGTATCTTTCTGATTTGGGGTTAAAGGTTGGAGAGAGCAGAAAAATTGTTTTCTTAGATGTGATTTTTTCATATCAGGAAACATGGTATCGTGATCTGGCAGAGGGACAGTATCCTTTGACAGGTGACAACAGTACATTATGTGCTGTGCTTGGTGAAAGCTTGAAATCAGAAACAGTTACAATGAATGGAACGTCATATATTTGGATTGGAGATATGTACATTCCGGTTGTCGGCGTTTTTGAAAATTATAATGCTTCAGAAGAAGATGATTCTATCGTGTTATTCGGGGGACGGACAGTCTACCAGAATTCAAAATTTTTCCAGAAAGAATTAGGAAATATCATGAATGATGACGAGGTCCAGATAGCAATAGGTTCCAATGTGAAGCCGGTATCCAGTGAGACATTCGAGGATATGTTAAAACAGAATGATAATTTGTATCTGGGTGAACCGGGATATTTATTGAAACGTCAGTTAGCAAGACAAGAGAGTGGTTTGTCCAGAAATTTCTGGGATTATTTATATAACATAAAATCAATGGTTGTATGCATAATGGGGCTGTTTGGAATTATTAATTGCGTTATGTTGGCACGCGTATGGACGATGCGTCGCCAAAAAGATTTTTTAGTGATGCGTCTGTATGGCATCAGTAATTGTAAAATTATTTGGCTTGTTTTTCAGGAATTATCTATGGTAGCTGGTATTGGATTGCTTCTGGCAGCAGTAATTTCCACTTCCTATATCAGCATAATAGATGGATGGCGGGCATCGGAGCATATGGTAGCATGGCTGATTTTGATTCTGGTATGCGGATTTGTTCTGACATTGGCAGTTTGTATCTTGTCTGTCTGCTTATTTATAAATAAGATGAAGTCCATACAGGTGACAAAAATATAAGGGGGAGAAAATGAAATTTCGTCATAGAATAAAATTTACAATTGATAATATTTCCCTGCATGGGAAACAGGTGCGAGCTGGAATTTTTATGAGCTTTTTTGCATTTCTTGTCCTAGGCGTAACAGTCTTTATTTTTAAAACGACTGGTCAGTTTCGAAAGGATACGCAAAAGGCTTTTGCAGAGGATATCTCTGGTGTTGGATGTATCGAAATCAGTTCGGATGATGAAAAAAAGGCAATGGACTTTATAAACAGAATGCGTACACAGGTTTACATTACAATGGCAGGTTCTATTTCTGAATATGAAATTTCACAAGAAAACTGGGATGCTGTCAGCACCAGACAATCCGTGAACAAACGAATATTTGACGAACTTAGAGATGCAGATTCATATACGGAAGTATTGTTTGTCCAGAAAGATGTGTTTTCGTTGTTCGATATCAGACTGAAAAAAGGATCTGAAGATGTGAATACGGTGATGAAGAAAGGATATGTTCCGCTATATGTGGGATATAAATATCAAAAAGACCTGAAGATTGGGGATGTTTTGCCGGATTCAGATGATTTTGAATATATGGTGGCTGGATATATAGATAAAAATCAAAGCATGCCGGTGAATTCAATGGTTACAGTGGATAAATTTTCATTTTATACGACTACATCATTAGATTATGCACTAATTGCTGTTGTGGATTGGGAACCGGATGCATGTGGAGAAAATATGTATTTTGAAATCGCAGATGGCTATAAGTTTCAAGATGTGAAGTACAGGCTGACGCTGCTTGCAGGACAACAAGGGGTGGAAACTGTAGTTTCAAATATAGCTGCAGTAATGGATGCGGCAGATGCGTCTACGAAATCCATAAGGCAGTATTTATTTGACTTGTTTGTAATTGTTGCAATATCTATTTGCGTATCACTTACCTGTTTTCAAAGTATGAATATTCTTACACGGAAATATGAATATGGAATTTTATATGCAAATGGCTTTAACGAAACAGACATGATTCTGATTATCGTTTTTGAGGAATGTTATAAAATGCTTGTTTCGTTGATTTTGGTACTCCCGGTCCTGTCAATAATTGCAAAATATTTTTTTGAAGCAATTTATGAATCCCAAAGAATTTTAAATCAGATTATGTATAAAAATGTGCTGCCTGTTCTTATTTTGGCAGGGGCGGTTATTACAGCAGTTTCCTCCGTGTTTCCAATTGTGTTAATAAAAAAGAATTCGGCGTCCGAACTGATAGGAGATAAGACATGATTCAATTAAAGAATGTTACAAAGGTATATGAGACAGGTGGAGTAAAAACACCTGCGTTAAATGGAATTTCGCTCGATATAAAAGATGGAGAGTACATATCGATTATGGGGACTTCCGGTTCCGGTAAAAGTACGTTGTTAAATATTTTGGGTGGGATGGATACGTTAACGACTGGGGAATATTATTATAATGACATAGCGGTACATAAGTTAAAAGGAAATGCACTCCATAATTTCCGAAAAGAAAATGTAAGCTTTATCTTTCAGCAATTTGCACTTATGAAGCATTATACAGTTTTTGAAAATGTTGAAATACCGCTAATTGCAAAGGGGTTACCAAAAAAACAGAGAAAAGAAATTGTTATGGAAAAACTGAAAGCGATGGGAATTGCAGATCTGGCAAAAAAACTTCCTGCCAATATATCAGGTGGACAGCAGCAAAGATGTGCAATTGCCAGAGCACTGGCATCGGACAGAAATATGATACTGGCAGATGAGCCGACCGGGGCTTTAGACAAAAAGACTGGTGTGGAAATTATGGAAACTCTGCGAAGTGTGAATGATATCGGGAAGACTTTGATAGTCATTACACATGATGAAAAAATTGCAGATATGGGTGACAGGATATTAAATATTGAGGATGGAAGGTTAATATGAGAAAAGTAAGATATAAGACAGCGAGATATAGAACAGGCGTCATTCTTGTGATACTGGTATGTACTATGCTGTGTGGCTGTGGAGAAAAAAAAAGCTATATATGATGCAGCTTTGGGAGAGAAAGAAAGTGGATTAAAAGGCAGTTTGTCTGTTCCGAACGCGGACTCTTATACGTTTGACGGAAACGGAGACAAAACGATATCATTAAATACAGAGAATATTATAGTGCCGGAAACAGATTCCATGAAAACTGTATATTATGAAGAAGTAACAGTAGATAATGCATACAAACAGCAGATTGCAGAACATATATTTGAGAAGGATAAAGGGATATATGTATATGATGGAAGCAGTATGTCAGAGGATATGCTTGCGGAGATGGAAGCATATTATCAGAAATGTATAGACATAGCAACGCAGCAAAATGATACAAATGCACTTTCCATGTACAACGATATGTTTGCGGAGATTATAGAGAAAAAGGCATCTGCCAAAGAACTGGAAGCAGCAGGAAATTATGATGTAGATGTTTATATTGGATATATCAATGGCAGACTGTTTCTGCTTGATTTTACTTTGCAAAATGGTGGGTTTGAGCTGAAACGCTATGCGGAAGAATTAAACGCCGAAATGCTTTCGGTAGAAAATGTGACATATGCTATTGCTCATACGCAATATGGGGAGGGTGTGGAGCAGGATTTAGTACAGACGAATGATTTGAATGTAGCAACACTAGGAAAAGAGGAGATGGCTGCACAGGCAGAAGATTTTCTGAAGCGTATTGGAATTACGGATGCAGAGGTTGTGGAAACAGCAGCTTCCGAATGGTTGTGTTATGATTTGGTTCTGGGGCAGAATGAACCGAAGACCGTTTATGATGGCTATTATATCACCTTTGCAGATACGGTTGATGGTTATTCTCCATATATAGGATATTTTGATTTTGTAGAAAGCTTGAATGAATCCGGGGAACGAAAAGAAGGATTAACGACACAGACATATGAAGTAAATATAAATGATAATGGAATTATAGGTGTGGTATGCCATGATAACTATCGAAGAACTGGGAAGGTGGAAGATACAAAGCTGTTAGCATGGGATGATATGCTTACTGTGGCAAATGACAATATTAAAAATTATTATTCAAATAAAAAATTATCGGGAAATATTACCTTTAATTATGTGGAATTGTCGTATTATATGGAGAAACTGAAGGATGGTTCATATGCACTCAAACCGGTATGGGTATTTTTGTCATTAGACGATATGCTGATTACTTATCATTCGGATGTGTATCCAAATGAATTATTGATAATTGATGCAGAAAACGGAACCCCAATTGACATAAAATAGTCAAAGGTCATTGACAGGAAGAATTAGTTTATTGCGTTGAAGTAAAAAAGTGCTTGCATTATTTCAAAAAGCTGTTATACTATACTCACACCAACGCGTTAAAGTGAAAAAGAAAAGGTGCCGGGACATTCTGGACATTTAATTTGTTGCAGGATGACAGAAAAGAGATTTAGGAGGAAACAGCGATGATAGGCGGAGATATGATCACGTACAGACCTGATATTCAGGTGCTTGATGCTACAATTCGAGATGGAGGACTTGTCAACGATTTTTATTTTACAGATGAATTTGTAAAAGCACTTTATGAAGCAAATTTGAAGGCTGGTGTTGATTATATGGAATTCGGTTACAAGGCTTCCAAGGAGATGTTCGATGTAGAAAAGTTCGGAAAGTGGAAGTTCTGTGACGAAGAAGCCATTCGCAGTATAGTCGGAGAGAATAATACAGAGATGAAGATATCTGTTATGGCGGATGTCGGAAGATGCGATTACAAGACAGATATTATTGACAGAGCAGACAGTGTTATTGACATGATACGTGTGGCTACATACATCAACACCATGCCTGCTGCGATCGAGATGATAGAGGATGCACATGCAAAGGGATATGAGACGACCTGTAATATTATGGCGATCTCAAAGGATCAGGAGTCAGAGATCGATATTGCACTTGAGATGTTAGGCAAATCAAATGTAGACGGCATTTACATCGTAGACAGCTACGGTTCTTTATATCCGGAGCAGATCCAGAGACTGACCAAGAAGTATGTGGCAGTTGGAGAGAAATACGGTAAGAAGATCGGTATTCATGCACATGACAACATGAAGATGGCATATGCAAATACTGTTGAAGCTATGAGAAATGGAGCAAGCATGTTAGACGGAACAGTAAGTTCTATGGGCCGAGGTGCAGGAAATTGTGCGATGGAATTGCTGCTTGGCTTCCTTCGCAATCCAAAGTACAATCTGTACCATATCCTGAAGTTCATTGAGCGCTACATGGTTCCGTTAAAGGAAAAGGGTGATGCTGTATGGGGCTATGATGTACCTTACATGCTGACCGGTATGCTGAACCAGCATCCAAGAGATGCCATTGACTTCATCAAACAGGGCAAACACGAATACGCTGACATGTACAGCTACTTACTTTATCGCGAGTAGGAAGTAGAAAGCGTTTCGGTGTAGTCTTTATTTCGTAATAAATGTACATAAAGACCATCCATTTTATATACGACACATATTATTTCGCAAGACACTTTCGTGAGTTTTTGAACAAAATGATAGCTTTCATTTTATTTCGAATTATTGGCGCTCGGAAAGGCTTGCTACATAATAGTGCGATATATAAAATTGGGTGGTCTTTTGTATTCTGATGATTTGTGAAATAAAGACTATACTGAAACGCTTTCTGACATCAATGTTACAGAAAAAACCTGTACAAAGCTGGGGGTTTGTGGTATTTTTTACTATATGTCCTTTGGCAGTCGATTAGGTGCTGTCAGGCGGTAAGAAACGAAAAATAGATTTGATATAAGAGGTGGCAGATAAGATGGATTATAACAAATTAGCAGAATTAATATTCCCGGATATAACAGGAACGGTAGACGATCTGGAAGCAAGATTTCCAAAGAGAGACTTGCCGGAGGGTGCAAAGGTAACGAGATTTGCGCCAAGCCCAACCGGATACATGCATATCGGTGGTTTATATGCTGCTATGATATCAAGAAAACTTGCAAAGCAGAGCGGTGGTGTGTTCTATCTTAGAATAGAAGATACAGACAGAAAGAGAGAGCTTGAGAATGGCGTGGAGGAGATCATCAATTCCTTAAACAAGTTTGATCTGGGATTTGACGAGGGACCATTTGAGGGAAGTCCTGTCACATATGCACCATATAAGCAGAGCGAGAGAAAAGAGATCTATCAGATCTGCGTTAAGAAGCTGATGCAGGAGGGCTATGCATATCCTGATTTTACAACTGCGGAAGAACTGGATGCGATAAGAGCAAAGCAGGAGGCTGCAAAGGTAGATATTGGATATTATGGAGAGTATGCAGTTGGAAGAAATCTGACATACGAGCAGATCGAGGAGAAATTAGCAGCCGGAGAGCCTTATGTTGTAAGACTTAAGAGCCCGGGCGAAGCAGGAAAGACAGTTATTTACAGCGATCCGATCCGTGGTAAGATCGAGATGCCTGAGAATATGATGGATGTTGTACTGTTAAAATCTGACGGAATCCCAACCTATCATTTTGCACATGCAGTAGACGATCATTTCATGAGAACAAATATGGTCATCCGTGGTGATGAATGGCTTGCATCCTATCCGCTTCATAAGCAGTTATTTGAACTGTGCGGATTTGAACTTCCTGAGTATGCACATATTTCACCGATCATGAAGATGGAAATATCTGTTGATGAGGATGGAAATGAACATCAGCATAAGAGAAAACTCAGTAAGAGAAAAGACCCGGAGGCAGCCGTTGGCTTCTATCAGGAGCAGGGTTATCCATCCGAGAGTGTACTGGAATATCTGATGACGATCGCAAATTCCAATTATGAGGAATGGCATGCGGCAAATCCGGATAAGACGATCGATGATTTCACATTGTCACTTGCGAAGATGCCGGCATCCGGTGCATTATTTGACATGGTGAAGTTAAATGATGTCAGCAAAGAGATGATCTCTACATTTTCAGGAGAAAAGTGTTATGAGAAGATCATGGCATGGGCAAAAGAATTTGATGAGAAGCTGTATGAATTTGGCACAAATGACAAAGAGAGCTTCTTAAAGACGATCAGTCTCTGGAAGATGTCCGGAAATAAAGTCCGTAAGGATGTTGGTAAGTGGTCAGATCTGGCAGAGATGTTTGGCTATCTCTATGTGCCGGAGGATGAACTGAAGCTTTCCTACGAGATCGACGAGAAGTATAATGCAGATCAGATGGCAGAGATCATCAATGAATATAAGAAGGATCTGTTCTTAGATGCTGAGAACTGGTTTGCCGAGATGAAGGTAATGGGCGACAAGCTTGGCTATTGTCCGAATGTCAAGGAATATAAGAAGAACCCGGATGCTTACAAGGGATCGATCACAGATGTCTGCACGATTGTTCGTGTGGCAGTAACCGGTAAGAAGAATTCACCGGATCTTGCTACGATCATGAACGTGATCGGCAAGGATCGTACGATCGGAAGACTGGACAAGTTCCTGGCAGCGATTGGCAAGTAAGATAATAGAAATACAGGCAGAGTTTTATATATCTTAAAAAGGAGGCAGTGGCGAATCGCTGATCGACAGCGGCGGAACAGAACGTGAAAGTCGACAGGATTTGGCTGCGGATGATTATGAAGAAGAAAACATACGAAGGATACACATATGTGGATGGTGGTGTCTGTGCGGCAAAGGGATTTGTGGCAAATGGTATAAACTGCGGACTGAATTCCGATAAGAATAAGAATGATCTGGGTATGGTTTACAGCAGTACAGTCTGTAATGCAGCAGCCGTATATACACAGAACAAGGTAAAAGGTGCGCCGATCCTTGTAACTAAGGAGCATCTGAAGGCAACAGGCGGCAAAGCCATGGCAGTTGTCGTTAATTCAAAGAATGCAAATACCTGTAATGCAGATGGCGTGGAAAAGGCAGAGCGGATCTGTGAGCTGGCAGCAGATGCACTGGGAATCGATGCAGATATGATCATCAATGCATCGACCGGTGTTATTGGTCAGATCCTTCCGATCGAACCATTTGAAGAACATATGAA
>DJPV01000020.1 GCA_002437435.1 Lachnospiraceae bacterium UBA6403
CCGATATCCGATGCGATCATCTCAACCTGTTTCAGTTCGTCTTCCGTTGCTCCTGCAAGTACTGCACCGATCATCATGGCCGCTTCGATCAACGCACCTGTCTTATTCTCATATACAAAATGAAGCTGATCACCACTCATCTGCTTCCCTGTCATCTCTACATCTACAACCTGACCACCGATCATTCCATTTACACCTGCTTTTTTAGCAAGGATCGTGAATGCCTTGGCAACATTCTGATTACCCGGTTCCAGTTCGAATGCCTTACAGGCTGTCTCAAATGCATAATTTAAAAGCGCATCACCCGCAAGGATCGCCATTGCCTCACCAAATACTACATGCGAAGTCTTTCTGCCTCTGCGGTATTCATCATTATCCAGTGCCGGCAGATCATCATGGATCAGGGAATAGGTATGTATCATCTCGATCGCTGCCATGAATGGCTCTACGACTTTTCCTGTTCCGCCAAATAAACGATAGGTTTCCAGCATTAATAAAGGACGGAGTCTCTTTCCGCCTGCCTGAAAGGAATAGTTCATCGCCGTAAAGATAGTCTTCTGGAAGCCTTCTTCTGCCGGTGCATATGTGTATATAATATCCTGTACTTCTTTTGTATGAAGTTCTAATTTATTCTTTTCCACTGTTCTCTCCACTTAATACGATCATTTCTTTTTCTATGTCACACAGATTGTCCTTGCACGCCTGAACAAGCTGTACGCCCTCTGCATAGGCTGCCAGACTGTCCTTTAACGATGTTGCAGGATTCTCTAACACAGCCGTGATCGCTTCTATTTTCTTCAGGGATTCCTCGATCGAGAAATCCTCCTTTTCCATCTTCTCTGCCATTTCTAACCTTCCTCTTTCACATCCGTTACTCTTGTCTCGATCAGACCATCATGAACACGGATGGTAATGTGGTCGTCTTTTTCTATCTCTTTTATCGTTGTTACCGGCGTTCCGGTCTTTTCGATATATCCAAATCCGTTTACAAGCTTCGCCGATGGTGACAGACCATGCAGACGTTCTGCAAGAAGCATCACCCGATGTTCGTATCTGTCGTATTTGCTCTTCATAGCCCGGTTTAAACGGTCTGACAGATCATCCAGATAGATCTGCTGCTGTGCCAGTCTTTGCTTCGGATTCAGAATACGAAGATGCCGTTCTGCTGCCTGCAGCTTCTCCTGATATGCTGCAAGTCTCCGTTTCATCAGATAATCCATCTGTCTGCCCTGATTTATGACCTGATGAACCGTGGACATCACATCCGGGATCGCCTGTTCGCAGGCGGCTGATGGTGTCGGTGCACGAAGATCCGCTGCATAATCTGCGATCGTATTATCGATCTCATGACCTGTACCGGAAATGATCGGTGTCTTTGCATGATAGATCGCCCATGCAACAACCTCTTCATTAAACGCCCAGAGGTCTTCGATCGAACCGCCGCCACGACCGATAATGATCGTATCCACGCCCATGTTATCTAAGACTTCGATTCCATGTGCGATATCTTCTGCTGCCCCATCTCCCTGTACCTTTGCCGGATACAGGATAAGCTGGACATATGGATTCCTTCTCTTTGCGATATTTCTGATATCCTGGATCGCTGCACCTGTCTGTGCTGTCACGATACCTACCCGCTTCGGATATGCCGGTATCGGCTTCTTGATATCGAATTCAAACAGTCCCTGCTCATACAGCTTCTGTTTCAACTGTTCATACCGCTCATAGAGATTTCCAATCCCATCCAGCTTGATCTCTTTTACATATAACTGATATCTGCCATCCCGTTCGTAGATATTCACACTTCCGTGGCAGACTACCTGCTGCCCGTTTTCCAGTTTGAAATCAAGACCGGAATATGCATAACTTTTAAACATAACAGCCATGATCGAACCGGTCTCATCCTTTAATGAAAAATAGATATGCCCGGAACTGTGATATTTGCAGTTGGAGACTTCTCCCTTCACATAAATATCACCAAGCAGATAATCACTGCTGATCAGATTCTTGATATATCCATTTACCTGTCCGACGGTATAGCTTTTCTTTGTCATATTCCCACCTAATCCGCAAGCTTTGCAAGAAGTGCATTGATGAAGCTCTTGGCTTCTGCATCACAGTATGTCTTTGCAAGCTCTACTGCTTCATTGATCGCTACCTTCACAGGAATATCATCATCAAATTTGATCTCGTATACAGCCAGTCTGAGAATCGCAAGCTCCGCTTTTCCGATTCTGCCAAGCTTCCATCCCTGTGAAATGCTGCTGATGGTTTCATCGATCTCTGTAATATGGGATACAACTGCCTCTACACGATCTATTACATAGGCTTTTTCTTCCTCTGTCATGGCAACGGCATCCATCTTGTTATCGTCTTCATCGTAAAGGCTGGCATGCTCCAGTTCAAGCTCTGCTTCTTCTCTGATCTCTGAAACGTCATTGAATTCCAGACTGAATAAAATTTTGAATACGGTTTCTCTTATCTCTCGTCTTGTCATATGTTCCTCTCTAGTTTGCGTCTGCCATGCGAACGCCGGCTACACGTATATTTACCTTGGTTACATTAAGACCTGTCATAGTCTCGATCGCCTGCTTTACTTTATCCTGAACCTGTGTTGTCACAGTCGGAATACTGTACTCATATAAAACGTCGATCGCAAGATCTACTTTTACCTCACCCGGCAGTAATTCTACTTTCACACCCTTTGCCGGATTCTTCTTGCCCAGACGGCTTGCGAGTTCATTTGATAATGAGCCGGCAAGTCTTGATACGCCGTCTACCTCGGTTGCTGCCAGACCCGCGATGATCGCGATTACCTCACCTGCGATCTGTACATGGCCGATGGAATTTTCTTCTTCTATATTTTCATACGTGCTTGTATTTTCTTCACTCATTCTGTATACCTCCAGACTTCCTGTATTTGTACATATTGATTCAATATTATACCGCAATTATGAAAAACATTCAACACCCGGAATTGGCGGGGAAAATTCTGAATTAGCCTTTAGTTTTGTGAGGGATATGCAGGTATGATCTGTCTGGCTGGTGCTTGTATCCTATAACAACCCGCTTCTCTTCCTACGAAATGCACATGTCTTATCCGCACATACTCCTGTGCAAACTCGCCTGCGGCTCAAACATGCACCCGTATGTGCTGACAATGTGCACTTCATAACGGAAGCTTCGCTAATGTTGTTATAGGATACAAGCACCAGCCAGACAGATCATACCTGCATATCCATTCACTTTTGTACAATAGCTGATTCTGAATTTACGCATATTCCCTGAACTATTTTTTAGTGTTATACAAATCCATAGTTTCTATCCTAGTATCTGCATTGTTGGTGATGTTTATTTATATTTTGGCATAATATAATTAAAATGTATATCCGTTGCGATATCTTCATTTCTGACGATAATACATATTTTTACATAATAAAATACATCCTGTAACAGACACCCTTGCTGTTTAGTTGTACAAAACAGGCAGGATGCAAAACATCCTGCCTGAAAAGCTTTATATTAATTATATCAATATTTCACTTTTAAATAAATCACCTGTTCACTTAATCTTCATAGTCACTGTCATACGTTAAATTGAATACTACATTTGCAGCGTTTCCGCTGTCTTTTGATAACTTATAATAGTATGTATGACCTGCTGTCATATATGTAATAATTGATGCACTGGAACTTGAATTTAACCAGTCATAATTATCATTTGAACTATCCGGATCTGAGTATTCATATACATCTATACTACTATCCAGACCGCTTACCCTTGGCACATAAAATACATAATATCCACTTGTTGCAGGTGTAAATGTAAAAATCACGGGACTGGTCGGTGATACTGTAGCGCTCTGATTTGATCCCATATTAACAACACTTATATTACCGGAAACAGTAACGTTTGCTGTTACCATAGTGCTGTTTCCTGCAACTGTTACATTTGCTGTAGCTGTATAGTCAAATAATGAACTTTTCACCTTATTTGTTAATACATAATTTCCATTTTTCAGATAAAGCGTATTTCCATATCCACAATCCTTACCGGTAGCATCATACCAGGTTCTAAATAAAGAATCTGATACAGCTGAATTATTGGAATAAATTACGACTTTATAAAGCGGAAGCTGAATATCATAACCTGACTGGGTGCCCTGAAGTGACTGAGAATACAGATATTTCAAAGTTCCTCTGTAGGAAGCTTCAATATCATAAGTACCCGGTTCTAATGTAATAGAATATGCACCTTCACTATTTGCCGATGTAACAGTCTCTGTGCTATAACGGCTTGCCTTATTCTGGTTTGTAAATGCAATATCTGCATTTGGAATCGGATTTCCATTCATATCCTTTACAATACCGGCAATTGTTACACCCTGCTTTACATGAGCTACAACCTGTGTAGAAGTCTGAAGCGCCGGATTATTTTTATCTGTTACGACAACAGTAAATACATAATCTCCGGTCATTGGCAGTGTTCCATGTAATTCTCCGTCACTGTCGATTACACAATTATAGTTTGCACCGGTCAACGCATAAGAATAACTACCGCTTCCACCAGCAACGGTTACATACTGACTGAAGTAAACACCCTGTGAGGAACCATATACCAGATAAGATGGTGTTGCAGCTGCATAAAGGCTGCTTTCATTATATACCAGCCATGTAACGGTCTCTGTCATGCGATTGCCTAACTCATCGTCTGTTACGATCGTAACATTATAAACACCCGTCTGAACCGGTGAACCATAAAACTGAACATATGAATTACTGCCTGAATATACAACCTTATATCCTACTCCAGCCGGTAAACCGGAAACTGTTGCAGTTGCAAATCCATAACCATTCAAATTATATCTGTATTCATATGAACCGGAATCCATCTTGGTACCTGCAGCTATTTTGTAAACACTTTCATCTGTATACTGGAATGCACCCTTTGTATAGTATACTTCCTTTTCAGTACCATACTTCGGAATCGCAACCTTTACATAATGATCTTCATACAGACCTGTTTCATCATTCAGTGTTAAAATGTAATTTACACCATCTGAAGATGATACACTGTCGATCACACACTGTTTTCTATATATACCTGTTGCATATTCCTTTGTATATAATACGAAATCATTTACAGAAAGTGACTTCGCAGGAGTGATAGATACCTGAACAGAGTGATCATTCAAAGCAGTAAGTCCTGTAATAACAGCAGGTACTTCCTGTTTCTTCTTTACTGTCACTGTGCAGACCTTTTTCTTACCGAAACCATCCTTTGCAAGTGCTGTGATCTTTACTGTACCTGCCTTGATTCCCTTTACTACACCGCTCGCTGATACAGTAGCGATCTTCTTGTTTGATGTCTTCCATACAACTGACTTGCTGCTGGCTTTTTTAGGAGCAACTGTAGCCTTCAGCTTTAAGGTCTTACCTACTGTCAGATTTGCCTTTGTCTTACTTAATTTGACACTGGTTACCGGTGTGCCAACCGTCACATTGATCTTAACTGCCTTTTTCTTGTTTGCTTTTGAAATAACGGTAATTACTGCTTTTCCGTTTTTCTTAGCTGTGATCTTACCCTTTGCATTAACAGTAGCAACTTTCTTGTTGCTGGTCTTATAGGTAACTGCTTTTGATACCTTTTTGCCAGAAACGCTTACTTTCGTTTTCAGAGTAAATGACTTACCCTTTTTGAGTGTCAGCTGCTTAGCAGGCAGATTCGTAACTGCCACAGATTTTACTTTACCGGTTGCCGCACTTACTTCCGAATTGAAGTGAACCCCTTTTGTTAG
>DJPV01000071.1:0-5253 GCA_002437435.1 Lachnospiraceae bacterium UBA6403
GTCTCATAGCTCTGACTCGTTCCGCTGTCGCTCTGCGCTTCAGTTGCTGCATGTGCAGGTATTCCCTGCGTTATGCACAATCCTGCTACAAGAGCTAAGCCTGCTACATATCCTCTCATGTTTCGTTTTTTCATTCTGTCCTCCATTCACAGCTGTCTGACACCGCATTCCGCCAATTCCCGTGTATACTTTGATATACTATAAATTGCCAGTTATCCAACCCCTTGGGATAACTGGCAATGTCATTATGTTTCCGGTTGTGATACCTTGGGCATATTTTTGTGTAATTTTCTAATTTATTACACAAATTCGTATTGATTTTGTGAGAAACTATCCAATTTTATCACACCATTGATATTGTAACACATTATTTTTATAAATACTATTCACAATTTTGCAATATATTTTTAGATATTTTTACCAATTTTGGTGTTTTATTTGTGTATTTTGTACTATACGCTGTCGCAACCTGAAAATTATTCTCATATATCTCGATTTATTTCTCTATGTCTATTTTGTTATGAAATATCAAACGTAACCATATAAACATCTCTCATTGTTTATACCACCACAACAAAAAATGACCGAAAGGTTAAAACTGGCATCACTTAATACCACTGACTTCACCTTTCGGTCACGTTTTCATTATATCCCGGCATCCTTATAAAAACATCCACCGAAATATCCACTATCTACTTTTTTATCTTCTTCTGTTTGTAAGCAACAACAGACGCACAAGCTGAAGAATTGCTGTTACCATTGCTGCTACATAAGTAAGTGCCGCAGCGGTTAAAACCCTCTTGGCACCGCCAAGTTCTTCTTCTGTCATAAATCCACCATTTCTTAAAATCGCAATGGCTCTGCCTGAAGCATTAAACTCAACCGGCAATGTAACGAACTGGAATACAACAACCAGTGAAAATAAAATAATTCCTAATGTAACACATACATCCAACCTCGGAATCAGTAAACCGATCAGGATCAACGGCCATGATAATGTAGAACCAATACTTACAACAGGCACGATCGCCGAACGAAAGCTAAGTGGCACATATCCTTCAGCATGCTGAATTGCATGACCACACTCATGTGCTGCTACTCCGATCGCTGCGATTGATCTGGAACCATATACATTCTGTGACAGGTTCAGTGTATGATCCTTTGGATTATAATTATCAGTTAATTCTCCCGCAATCGGTCGGATCGCCACATCTGTAATTCCCGCATTTCTGAGGATCATTGCCGCTACCTGTTCTGCGGTAAATCCTGATCTTGTCGATACTTTCTCATATTTCTTATACGCCGATTTCACCTGAGCGGATGCGATCAGAGACAGAACAACTCCGATCAGAACTAAAATATACGTTGGGTCAAAATAAAAATAAGGCATATCACTCATCTCTTTCTTATAATTTATTTGTAATAGTCTTTCCCTTTAAATTCTCCCGTTTCCAACGGAATATTCAAAATTCTATTTTCTTCTTCTCTTTGATTTTTTATCCATCGATTCTCCATACATTTCTCTGTACATTTCTTCTCGTGGATCAACCTCATCATTTTTTCTGTCTGCCAGAAGCACTCTGCCTACAAATCCAAGTCCTCCAAAGATCAGTACCAGGATCACCAGCCAGTCAAACAATGTCATACTGGTAAGATGAATATTTGTTGACAAAATAACTGCTATTACGATCAAAAGTCCTGCCAATGCAGAAAATACTTTTGATGCAAATGAATCTGTCATGAACATCCATACGATTCCGATGATAAGAGGAATCACTACCATCCCGGAACTGACTCTTGCACCCCAGATCGACAATCCTCCAAATGAAGAAAAGAAACTGGATGATACAATTACTTTCTGAGACAGGATGAATAACCCCGCTACCAGCATCACGATTCCGGCAACAAATGTCATTAACTCATGTTTTGGTTTCTTCATATACTCCTCCATTTCTACCACTGTATGCGCATCAACCTGTTATGCTGTAAACTTCACCGCTGTTCCGGAAACAAGGATCTCTGCACCACCGGCAACAATCGTTGTTGAAGCAAATCTGACATTTACGATTGCATCTGCTCCCATACTCATGGCCTGATTGATCATATATGAAATTGCCTTGTCTTTTGCTTCTGCCATCATCTGTGTGTACGCCTGCATTTCTCCTCCTACCATATTACGGAAGGATGCTCCGATATCTTTTCCGATATTCTTACACATAACACAACAACCTGTTACCAATGAAAGTACCTGATACTCTCTTCCCGGTATATTCTCTGTATTTACTACTACCATATTTTTTCCTCCTGAGTTTTCCATAACCTTCTTATTCCTCCTGCTCCCTGCAGGCGTCTTTATCATACCACGAAATAACTTGGCCTGTAAATCACTTTATACCGCACATTAGGGCTGTTAAAGCATGCATTTTTTATGTTTTCTTTTCACAATTCATTGACATCCTGAACATAGAATGAACACATTTATCCTTTAATATAAATACCATCAAAGGAAAACAAAACCAAGAGGACATCACCGGAAATGTGGTCAGAGCAAGCGTTTTCGACTGTATGTCCTCAGATCAAAAAAGTGCATACCTGAATATCAGATGCACACTTTATAATTATTGCTTACTTTCATTTTTCATAGATTCCCTTCCTTCGCCCCGTGGCATTACCTGCCGCGGGGCTTTTGTTATCCTGGCAGAATAAAGCTACATATTCATTCTGTCATTTAAGGAATAAATCTATCTGTCAGCTAAGGAATGGATCTTTATTTCTTAATCTTTACGCTCTTTGCTACTCCGGCACTTCTGATGATTTTCTTATATGCTGCAAGCTTCTTCTTTGGAACCTTGATCGTTGCTTTCTTATTGATCTTTGCAAATGCTGATTTTCCAATCTTCTTTGTCTTGATCTTACTGCTCTTGATCGTAATTGTTTTTAATTTGCTGTCACCGTAAAAAGCTTTGCTTCCGATCTTTGTAACCTTTGCAGGAATAGTAATCTTCTTAAGCGAAATACACTTTGAAAATGCTCCGTTTCCAATCGTAGTCAGCTTGGCATTCAGGGTAACACCTGTCAGCTTCTTACATCCGTAAAATGCATTCTTACCGATTGACTTGATATTACTACCAAGCTTCACTGTTTTTAACTTTCTGCAGTTCTTGAATGCATTATTTCCAATCGATGTAACCTTGAATTTATAACCTTTATACATGATCGTTGTCGGAACCTTGGCTGTCTTTAATGACTTGCCCTTCGTTCCATATAATGCTACGGTTCCCTTCGTCTTATGAGACTTTGTTATCTTATATTTCAGATTTCCGACTGTGAATTTCTCACCCGCAACCGGAAGTTTTGCTTTTACAAATTTCTGAATATACTGGTTCTTAGATGTATCTATGTCATTCTGGTTTGCTCCGGCGAAGCTATTCTTAGATACATGAGATACATTTGGAGGAATCACCATCTCATGAATATTCCTGCAATCTTTAAATGCATTATCTCCAATTGTCTTTAAGCTGTCTGGCAATTTTACCGTATTCAGATTCTGGCAACCATCAAATGTTCCATCTGCGATCGCCGTAACTCCCTCCGGAATATCAACTACATGCAGATTATTACAAGTCTTAAATGCGCCCGTTCCGATCTCGTCCAAAGTTTTTCCAAGGAATTTTACTTCGTTCAAATTATTGCAGCCATAGAAAGCATAAGCGCCAACCTTCCGTAATGTAACCGGCGTCTCTAATCCATGAAGATTATCGCTCTCATAAAACGCATAATCAGGAATAACTTCAAGTTTTGTCTTTGATATATCAATCATAATATTATGGCAATAGGCAAAACAATATACCCCAATAGATGTCACACTGTCCGGGAGTGAAAAACATGGAGCTTTATCTGTTATGTCTGATTTCTGTAAATTATCATTATATGCAAATGCATACGCTCCGATCGTGGATGTCTGAGAACCCTCAGCAAATTTTACTGTGTTCAGATTTCCACACTTATAGAATGCATAATCCCCTATGATCTGCACAGATGCAGGAATTACAAATCCTCCATTTAAAGATACACGTTCACATGCATACGGAAGAATGGTCACAACCGTCTCCGGTATATTATAAAGACCATTTCCGGTATAGTGAAAGGCAGGTGCCAGACGATACATCATAGTTCCATCTTTACTTAACAGAACTTCACCGATATTCTTTGGACTCGTTGTTGCCACATCGTCTGAATTATCATTTGGCTGCTGTGTCCAGGCACGATCCCACGCATGTGTGGTAAAATACGCATTTGCATCTGCAACAGCGAACTTACCAATAGAAGTACAGCCCGCAAATGCGCCTGTTCCGATCTGGCTCAGATTTGTAGGAAGTGTAATAACTCCTTTGGCATTCTGATCAGAATTCAGGATAACAAACTTTCCAGTATCAACACCTGTTGTCTGATCGATCACCGGCTGATATGGGTAGATCGTATTTAGCTTACTACATCCACTGAATGCAAAATCACCAAATGATACTACAGTATCCGGCACTGCTATAAACTCCAGATCTGTCATATCTTTAAATACTCCTGCTCCAATCCCTGTAACTGTCACCCCACCAATCGTCTGTGGAATCACAATCTCTTTTACATTTCTGACTCCTGCATATGCAGTAACCACACCATCAGCACCACAGGTAAACAGCGCACCATTTGTATATGTATATTCCTGTCCTTCACCCTCTGCTTTTACAGAGACCACTGAACCAAATAACATCGATACACATATACAGATCACTGCTACTACAAGCGTGATCCATAAGCTTCTTTTCTTTTTCATTTTGCAATATAACCTCCCTTTGCAAGTTCTTCCTTACAGTTTTTCTCTAAAAACTGCCATGTAAGATTCATTCTACCATGCTCCATCCAGAAAAGATAGTTTATTTCTATTTACCCACTGACAGAAAAATGCACATGCCAGAAACCGCAATCTCTGATATGTGCATTCTTGCTGCAATTTTTATATTATTTTATATGTGATCTGACTACACCCTTTACAACTTTGTATTTCTTACCGGATACTTTAACTAGACCTGTAATTTTTCTGGCAATTTTACCTTTCTTTACATAATAGCGTTTTCCATTCTTGGAATTCTTAACAACGCCGATATATTTCGACTGGTAAATGCCTTTCTTGATGTAGCACTCATTTCCTGCCTTGTTCTTTACAAAACCGGTGTAGTCCTTTCTTACTACACCCTTCTT
>DJPV01000071.1:5305-6822 GCA_002437435.1 Lachnospiraceae bacterium UBA6403
CCCTTCTTATAGTAGTAGGTAATACCATTTTCCTTTACGAATCCATTCTTTGATGTGTCAACTCCCGGATTTGCCGGTGTTGGATCTACGCCAGGATTTTTATCCGGATCTTTATTGCCGTCATCTGGATCTTTGTCTTCTCCATCCGGTTCAATATCGGCATCCTTATACAGATAGAAATCATCCCATGTTCCCCATGCGTCGCCTGTTGCAGTTGCTCTGGCATCAACAACGACTTCCGTTGCTTCTTTTAATGTAAATGTAACTGTCTGGCAGAAATTATAAGTAAAATCACTTCCATTCCAGAAATGCATACTGTAATCACCGGATTTGTAAGAAGATTTTTTTTTGAGATTGTCACTGTTGCTGAAACCGCAACAGATGTGTCATCAATATCAACAGTTCCTGTAATTACACAGATACCTGCTCCATTTGCAACCAGCTTTTCCCTGGTTTTCTCATCCCAGGTGATCGTTTTCTCCTCTGTAGTATTATCGTTATAAGTAACGTGTGCTGTATCCGGAAGGCTTACAGTTTCAACATCTGATACATTTACTGAGATATCAGATACCTCGATCGTCTCAACTTTCTTGTCCGCTACCGCGCCGGTCTTTACAAACTCAAATGTCTTCAGTGACTCCAATGGATAACCGAAGAAATCAAATAACGCCTGATGGTCAACAGCAGAACCGCCATACCATACACCGGCATCATCTGCACCTTCTGCATCTGAACGATATACATTTACCGAAATCCACGCCGGTTCCCAATAGAACACACCAATACCGGATGTGCCTACATTTTTTACAGCCTGCATAACAGAACTGATCTCATTTGCCTGTCCCTGCTCTGATATAAAATATGTCTTTGCATCATTTGCTCCTTACGAACCGTGTTCTCATGACCATCACCATCAGCCAGTGTATATGCCCATGAAGTCTCTGCAACCATGACAAGCTTATTATATTTGTCTGCTACAGTTTTTAATACAGAAGTCAGATTTGCTGTTGTGCCATGCCATACCGGATAATAGGAAGATGCAAATACATCATAATCAACGTTATTATCATCCAATGACTTTGCAATAGATGCATATCTGCCAGTCTTTTCAGGATTTGTAAAATGAAGTGCTACAAGAATATTCTTGTCAATCGCTCTTACTGCAGAACTTCCTGCATTGAAGATCTTAGCCATATCTTCCCATCCGGTAACTCCACATATACTGCCTGTTGTCTCATTTCCTATCTGGATCATACCGACATTGACACCTGCTGCAATCAACTTATGCAGACTGTCCAGTGTATAATCATATACCGCATCTACTTTCTCATCCAATGTGTAATCAGCCCATGCCTTTGGCACTTTCCAGATCTTCTCTGCTGTTCCTTCTTCCTCTGCCTGTGCTGTCAATGCAAATGACACCGATCCAAGCACCTGTCCGATCACCAGAGCACCAGAAAGAACTGCACAGCTGATTTTCCCTGCAATTCCTCTTTTTTCATAAAAATCTCCATTCC
>DJPV01000049.1 GCA_002437435.1 Lachnospiraceae bacterium UBA6403
CTAAATCTTGACATAGGACCAAATTTGTTTGTTGAACTGGAAGACAGATAGTCAGTAAATGGTTATATATTGATCAAGTAAGATTAGTAGCGTTTTATTCTTCATAATTTAAATGGCGGATAGAAGAATATGAGAATTATGCTATAATAGACATAGCAGAATATTTCTGAAATATACGCAAACAGATTATAATTATTATATGTTGCAGCAAAAAAGTTAAAATACAGTCTATAATATAACAGGAAAGGATATCTTATGGCTTTAGAAAATAAACTTAATATCACAGATTCTGCAGAACTGGCTAGAATGGAAGAAAAGATTAGCAAGAAAAAAGCCGTAGAATTATTTGAAAATGGATATCTGGACGCATATGAAGCTGGATCTTTTCAGATGCTGGCGGCAATTCATAGATATTTATTTGATGAAATATATGATTTTGCAGGCAAAATAAGAAATGTAAATATTGCAAAGGGTAATTTTAGATTCGCTCCGGTTATGTATTTGCAGGCAGCAATAGAAAATGTTGAGAAGATGCCACAGTCAACATTTGATGAGATTATAGAAAAATATGTGGAGATGAACATTGCGCATCCATTTCGAGAAGGAAATGGACGAAGCACACGAATATGGCTGGATTTAATTCTAAAGAGAGAACTGAAAAAGGTTATTGACTGGAGTAGAGTTGATAAAGAAGATTATTTGCTCGCTATGGAGAGAAGTCCAATTAAAGACATTGAGATAAAATATGTCTTAAAACAGGCTTTGACAGATAGGATCGATGATAGAGAAGTGTATATGAAGGGTATAGACCATAGTTATTATTACGAAGGTTATGCTATATATAAGGCAGAAGATTTATAAAAAGTAGAAAAACAGAGGGCAGTCCTGCAATCAAACACCAAAACATTTAACAACTTATATCACACTACATTAGAAATTAGCTGCTCAATTCCGCACACACATGACCGGACGACGACCAGTCAGTAAAAGAATGTGAAGCGGAACTGAAGCAGCTTTCACCTCCATCAATCCCGTTCAAATAAATCTCTGGTGTAGACCTTTTCCCGGACATCGTCAAGATCAGAATTATACCGATTGGCGATGATTGCCTGAGACATGGATTTAAACGTATTTAAGTCGTTTATCACTTTGCTTCCGAAGAAGGTTGTGCCATTTTTCAGTGTCGGTTCATAGACAATGACGGTTGCACCTTTGGCTTTGATTCGTTTCATGACACCCTGGATGCTGCTCTGACGGAAATTATCAGAGTTGCTTTTCATCGTCAGACGGTATACACCGATGGTGCATTCTTTTTCACGGTTTGCGGAATAACTTCCATTATGATTATAGTCATAATATCCGGCAAGATTCAGGACACGGTCTGCAATAAAATCTTTTCTTGTACGGTTGCTTTCTACGATCGCACTCATCATATTCTGTGGAACATCATTGTAATTCGCAAGAAGCTGTTTCGTATCTTTTGGCAGGCAGTAACCACCGTAGCCAAAGGACGGATTGTTGTAATGGCAGCCGATCCGGGGATCGAGACAGACACCATTTATGATGTCTCTGGTATTCAGTCCTTTGGTCTCTGCATAGGTATCAAGTTCATTGAAGTAGGATACGCGGAGAGCCAGATAGGTGTTTGCAAATAATTTCACAGCTTCCGCTTCGGTAAATCCCATGAACAGTGTTTCGATATTTTCTTTTATGGCACCTTCCTGTAAGAGGGCGGCAAATGTATGGGCAGCCTCGACCAGACGGATGTCATTCTTATCCGTAGATACAATGATACGACTTGGATACAGGTTGTCATATAAAGCCTTTGATTCGCGAAGAAATTCAGGACTGAACAGGATATTTCTGGTGTGGTATTTTTTCCGGACAGATTCTGTATAGCCGACAGGGATCGTGGATTTAATAACCATGATGGCATCGGGATTGACATCCAGAACAAGCTCGATCACAGATTCTACAGCAGATGTGTCAAAATAATTCCTTGTACTGTCATAGTTGGTCGGAGCAGCGATCACAACGAAGTCTGCATCTTTATACGCCATAGCTCCATCTGTTGTGGCAGTCAGATCCAGTTCTTTTTCAGCCAGATATTTTTCGATATATTCGTCCTGAATCGGGGATTGACGTTTGTTTACCATATCTACTTTTTCAGGAATAATATCAACAGCGGTCACATGATTGTGCTGTGCAAGCAGCGTGGCGATGGAAAGTCCGACATATCCGGTTCCGGCGATCGCAATCTTTAATGGTGATGGAGAAGGATATTTCACAGGCAGGTCGCTGATGAATAATTCTGTGATATCAAAGTGCAGCACATTGCCCAGAGTTTCTAATTGCTCGATCGATGGCATAAAATCCTGCTTCTCCATGCGAGAGATCAGGGAACGGTTGATTCCGGTTGCAGCAGCAAGCTGTGCCTGAGTCATATGCTGTTGTTTGCGTAGTCTTATAATAGTATCTGCAAGCTGTGCAGTAGATAATTTCTTCATAATGTACTCCTTAATATAGTTGATATGTTAACAATATCATCATATATGACATGGAACAAGAACAAAAACAGATAAAACAGAAAAAATACGCTATATTTTGTTTTTTAAAATAACACAAAGATATAGCTGACAATTTTGTTCTGCCTTTACACCTTTGAAACTTTGTGATAATGTAGAAGAACTTTGAATTATCGATGATTATACGTGAAATCTGTTGATTCCATCAACGATCAACAGCGAGAGGACACGAGAGAAAATATGAAAATGAATAAGAAATCTTTTCTGTATGTGATGTTAACGATCGCATTTCCCATCGCATTACAGAATTTATTAACAACAACAGCCAGTATGGTAGATACGATCATGATCGGAAGACTGGGAGAGTCGTGCGTGGCAGCAGTTGGTATCTGTTCGCAGATCAGCTCGCTGTTCTTCAGCTGCTACTGGGGTTTTGCCAGTGCGTCGATCCTGTTTTTCTCCCAGTATTGGGGCGCGGATGATGAAAAGGGAATTAATCGTACATTCGGTATCACCTTCATCTGCATGGCGATCGTGGGCTTTGCGTTTGCAGCCCTGTGTATCATCAGACCGGAATTTTTACTGGGGGTATATACAGATAAAGAAGTATTTATCCAGACCGGAAAGCCATATATGCAGATTGTCGGATGGGCGTATCCGTTGCAGGTATTTGCTGTACTTATCAGTTTTCTTCTCCGTTCGACAGAGCGCGTGAAAGCACCGCTTATCTGTTCGATCGTAGGACTTGTGGTGAATTTTTGCCTGAACTTTGTATTAATATATGGTAAATTTGGCGCACCGAAGATGGGTGCAGCCGGTGCGGCAGTCGGAACACTTGCATCTGCGATCATCAATTTATTATTGCTGTTTATCTATCTGATGCGTTCGAAATGTAAAGTGCGAATCCGTCTGAGCCAGATGTTTTTATTCTATGGCGGATTTATCAAAGTATATCTGTCAAATGCATTTCCAATCCTCTGCAATGAATTATTTTATGGAGTTGGGCAAATGCTGATCAATATCGTGATCGGACATCAGAATGAATCAGCGATCGCTGCTATGGCAGCTTTCCGTGTATGCGAGGGCTTTGTCTATGCATTCTTTGGCGGCTTGTCAAATGCCACAAGTGTTGTGATCGGACAGTCTGTCGGAGCGGGAGATCATAAGGGCGCATACCGGTTTATGAAGCGGTCGGCATTATTCTGCCCGGCAGTTACTTTCGGTATTGTACTGATCTGTGCATTACTGCATGAACCACTGTTTGACTTATTTGGACTGGGAGATCAGGCACTCCGGTACGGCATGTATATGTTATATATTTATCTGTTCTTCGGTGCGGTTCGAACCTGTAACTATATTATGAACGAGGGATACCGGGCAGCAGGTGAGACGAGAGTCGGAACCTATGTGGAGATCGGTGGTTTATTTTTAGTAAGTGTTCCGGCGACATGGATCGCAGGCATGATTATACATCTGCCTTTCCTCGCGGTATTCTCATTTGTATATACGGATGAGCTGGTGCGTCTGGCGATCGAACTTGTCTATACCAGATCAGGCAAATGGGTGAAGCCGGTTACGGAAGCAGGAAGAAAGGCCCTGCCGGAGTTCAAAGAATGGTTAAAAAACCGTAACAATCGTAAACGAAATGCAACATCTATAACGAATAATTAAGCTGACAAAATGGGATGACAGGCATATACTTTGTGTAGTCAAAAAGAAGAAAAATATTGTGATATGAGTCGCAATAAGAATTCCAAGAAAGTTTTTATGGATGAACGCAGGAGGATTTTAAACATGAGAAAGAATAGAATACAGTCAGGAAAAATCATGACAGCAGTACTTGCGGCAACACTTGCAGTCAGCTTGCTGGGTGGATGCAGTGGTAAAGGATCAGAGTCGTCAGAAAAGACAAAAGGAACAACGGAGATATCTACGGAAGCATCTACAGAGAAGACAGAAGAAAATACAGCCGAGACTTCCAGCACAGAAGCTAAGACTGAGACACAGACTACAGAGGCGGCTTCTTCCGAAGAAGATACCAGTACAACAGAGGCTGGAGCATCTACGACGGAAGCACAGTCAGAAGATGTGTCATCTCTGCCTGGTACTTATCCGATGGATATGGTATTTAGCAGTGGAGCCGGTGGATGGAGTACGACGCTCACGTTATCTGAGGATGGATCATTTACAGGAACATATTCTGATTCAGAAATGGGTGAAAGAGATGAGAATGATTATCCAAATGGAACAGTATATGTTTGCAATTTCAGTGGACAGTTTGCAAATATCAAAAAAGTAAATGATTATACATATTCTATGACACTTGACAGTGTTGCCATCGACAAAGAGGCAGACCGGATCGAAGATGGTATTCGTTATAAAGAAGGAGAACCATCCGGCATGGACAGTGGAACAGAGATTTATTTCTATACTCCGGATGCGCCTGTTTCAGAATTGCCTGAGGAATTCCTCTCCTGGTGGCAGACACGTTCTGCTGATGCGACTACACTTGGATGTTATGGAATCTATAATAAGTCCGCTGATTCCGGATTCTTTCAGTAAACAGGCAGAAAAGTTCGCAGGAAGTGCTCAATAATAAATAACACATGAATTAAATAGTAAAAAGGCTTTGCCGGGAACAAGAGAATTTCTGAAAAAAGTTTTCAGGATAGGAGTTGTTTTCGACAAAGTCTTTTTTATTTAAAATAATAGGCTGAGTTTTAAAATTATTGAGAAAATATATTGACAGGAAGAAGTTGGTAATATATAATCAGCTCATAAAGTTAAAACATATTAAACCTATTAGATAAGTAGGAATTAAAAAACAGGAGAATCAATCATGGCATACGAAAACGGTAAGATAAACAGAAAATATGATATGGGAATGTGTTGCTGCTGTTGTCAGACTGTATGGATGAATATGGTTTATTTTCATATGCATGATAGACGATAGATTGAGGTTACGGTAAGCGAGTAAGGCAGTTGTCTACATGCATAAGGCAGCTGCCTTTTATTATAATAAGAAATATGCATTTGATCACTGATAGTTAATGAGATGACATTTATACCATGCCGATAAGGAGGCGGGGAGATTCATATGTGGGAAACAGAAAAAAGACAGATTCTGGATAATGACCAGATAGAAACGCTGGAAAAACTGCTTCAGGATATGAAGTATGGAAGTATCACACTGATCGTTCAGGATGGAAAAGTAATTCAGATCGATAAGACAGAAAAATACAGAATGTAACAGGAATATAGGAGCTGACTGGAAAACCGGAGGTTCTTATCAGAGTTTCATCAAGGAGAGCTCCACATAGAAAAGTGTGGATTTCAAATGATGGAATTATGGTAAGAGCCTCTTTTTTTATAGTTCAGGATAAACGAGGTGAAGTAAATGGGAAGCAACACATATAAGGATCTTCAGAATTCACATCCATGTTTTGGAGGACAGAAAAATAATGCCGGGCGGATTCATTTGCCGGTGAGTCCGGGATGTAACATCGGATGCCGTTTTTGTGAGCGGACGATCAATGATGTAGAGGAGCGACCGGGCGTAACGTCAAAGGTGATCACACCAGAAGAAAGTCTGGAAATTTTAGAAAAAGCACTTGCAATTTGTCCTGACATCAAGGTGGCAGGAATTGCAGGACCGGGGGATACTCTTGCAACAGATAACGCACTTCAGACATTTCGACTGATAGGAGAGCATTTTCCTCAGTTGATCAAATGTATGAGTACAAATGGTCTGCGTTTGTATGAAAAGGCGGATGAGGTGATCGAGGTTGGAATTGATTCCCTGACGGTAACGGTAAATGCTGTTGATCCGAGGATCGAAGCAAGTTTGAACAAATTTATCGTATATCATGGCAGACGGTATGAGGGTATCGAGGCCGCAGAGATTTTGATTGAGAATCAGTTAAAAGGGATTAAGAAAGTGGCGGATTCCGGAATTACTGTGAAGGTGAATACAGTGCTGGTGCCGGATATCAATGGCGATCATATAGAGACGATCGCAAAGACAGTAAGTGAAGCCGGGGCAAAGATCTATAACATTATTCCACTGATCCCGCAGCACGAACTGTCAGATATGAGAGCACCGGGATGTCCGGAGATCGATGCAGCACGAACAAAAGCATCCAGGTATATAGATGTATTTCGTCATTGCAAGCATTGCCGGGCAGATGCGGTGGGTGTTCCGGGCAAGTCAGAATTTGGTGATCAGATTTATCAGAGAAGGCTTCAGGTAAAGGAGACTTTTTCACATGGATAATGGTGAAGAAAGATGAAAATGATATCAAAGGAAATAAAGAAAAGAAGGTGATAACAGGTGCAGGATGAAGCAGATACCTACAAGGTTGCAACAGCATCCACAGATGGGATTGTGGTAAACAGCCATTTTGGAAAGGCGGGCAGGTTCTACATCTATCAAATGGAGGCTGGTAAGACACAATTGGTAGAAGAACGGAACATGCAGCCGGTATGTGATCATGGAGATCATGATGAGGAAAGACTGGTGGAAAATTGCAGAGCACTTGCAGACTGCAAGTACATACTGGTTTCCCGGATCGGATACCGGGCGGCAGGCATATTGGAGCAGATGGGCGTAACTCCGATGGAGATACCGGATCTGATCCCGGCGGCACTTGACAAAGTGAACGCTTACGATCAGGTACAGAGATTATTCGATTAAGAGGAATACGAAAAAAACAAAATCGAATGACAGGAAAGTACAAGATACAGAAAAAAACGATAGAAAAAGATATAAAAGCAAAATTAAATGAAATCAAAATAAAAAATAGAAGAATTAAAAAAAGAAAGGAAAAAGACAATGGGAGAATTAAGACAGATAGCAATTTACGGCAAAGGAGGAATCGGAAAATCAACTACAACACAGAACCTGACAGCAGGACTTGTGGAGCATGGAAAGAAAGTAATGGTAGTTGGATGTGATCCGAAAGCGGATTCTACCAGATTATTACTTGGTGGTCTGGCTCAGAAGACGGTTCTGGATACGATCAGGGATGAAGGTGAGGATATCGAACTTGATCGCATCGTCAGAGAAGGATTTGGCGGAATCAGATGTGTGGAATCCGGCGGACCGGAACCGGGTGTTGGATGTGCAGGACGAGGTATCATCACATCCATAAATATGCTTGAGAACCTGGGAGCATATACCGATGATCTCGATTATGTCTTTTATGATGTATTAGGAGACGTTGTCTGCGGAGGATTTGCGATGCCGATCAGAGAGGGCAAGGCAAAGGAGATCTACATCGTGGCAAGCGGCGAGATGATGGCATTATATGCGGCAAATAATATTGCAAAGGGTATCAAGCGATATGCCAGAAGCGGAGGTGTCCGGCTTGGCGGCATTATCTGTAACAGCAGAAATGTGGATCATGAGCTGGATCTCCTCCGGGCATTTGCAAAGGAACTCGGAACCCAGCTTCTGTACTTTGTTCCTCGTGATAATATCGTTCAGCATGCGGAGATCAATAAGAAGACGGTTATTGAATACAAACCGGATTCCAATCAGGCACAGGAGTACAGAAATCTTGCAGAAGCGGTTATTAACAACACAAAATTTGACATACCGACACCGATGACTCAGGAGCGGTTAGAGGAGATTCTGTTAGAGTTTGGTTTGATGGATTCAGCCGATGATTATCATATTTAAGGTGATACATAAACACAGATATTTATTCAGACCGATGAAAAAGCGTTGGTCAGTCAGATAGGAAATCCATGAAGCAAAAAAATTTTAGTAGAAAGGTGAAAAAGATACATGGGAAAAATATATACTTCGATCACAGAACTGGTTGGAAGAACCCCACTTCTGGAGATCAAAAATTATGAGCGAAATCATAATCTGAAAGCAAGGCTTCTTGTGAAACTGGAATATTTCAATCCAAATCAGAGCGTAAAGGATCGGACAGCACTTTCGATGATAGAAGAAGCAGAAAGACAGGGGTTATTACATCCGGGCGACACGATTGCAGAGACAACAAGTGGAAATACAGGAATCGGGCTTGCTTCCGTGGCGGCAGCAAAAGGTTACAAGTTCCGGGTATACATGCAGGATGGAGTAAGCAGAGAACGTTTTCAGACGATACAGGCACTTGGCGGTGAAACGATACGAATGTCGGATGTCCCTGAAGTTGCAAAGACACTGGAAGAAACCGGAGATTTTATAGCAGCCGTAAAAACGCTTGGAAGTGAAGTGCTGGCGAAAGAAGAACATGTATTTTTTGTTGATCAGATGACAAATCCGGCTAATCCTGCAGCCCATGTTGCAACGACTGGCCCGGAGATATGGGAAGATACGGATGGAACAGTGGATATTCTGGTGGCAGGTGTCGGTACAGGAGGTACGATATCCGGTACAGGCAAATATCTGAAAGAAAAGAATCCAAACATAAAAGTGGTTGCGATCCAGCCGGGAGAAGCATCCAGGCCAAGTGAAGAACATCCGACACCGGAAGAAATAACAGGTGTACATCCATTTTATGGAATTCCGGAAGACCAGATTCCTGCTACGGTCGATCAGTCCATTTACGACAGCATCGTAGAAGTAGATACCCCACAGGCATATAAAGAGGTGCGGGAACTGGCAAAGACAGAAGGCTTTCTGGTAGGAACTTCCTCCGGTGCCGCCCTTGCAGTCGCAAGAGAGCTGGCAGAACAGCCGGAGAACGAAGGCAAAACGATCGTCGCTATCCTGCCGGACACCGGCCTGCGCTATCTGTCAACGAACTTATTTAATGAGGATTTTGTAGTGTAGAGGTAGTGAATATGATGTATAAGATTGCGGTAGCATCTTCCGATGGCGTAATGGTGGATGGTGCATTTGGCGAAGCCACAGAGTTCCGCATCTATCAGATCGAAGGAGAGCAGTACCGGCAGGTAGAAACTCGCAAGATGCCGGAGTCTGCCGCACAGAAGCCGGAAGATACAGCAGCGGAACAACGTGCAGACAGCACAGAGTGGCAGAACGGCGATCATACAGAAGCAGGCTGTTGTGGTGGGCATGGCGGCTGTGGCTGCGGGGCACCAGATGGTTCATCCATACGGATAGAGGCACTTTCGGATTGTAGAAGTATTGTATGTAAGAAGATCGGCCCTCATGCAAAGAAACTTCTGGAACGAAAAGCAATCGCAGCATTTGATGTGGAGTGCTCCGTGGAAGATGCATTAAAGAAGATAATATTTTATTACAACCGGGTTGACCGGTGGAAAAAGTGAGGTATGGAGATATGAAAAAGACACGAAAATCCAGATGGAAGAAAACAATTGCAGCAACATTAACATTGGCTATGGCAGTTTCAACACTTCTTACCGGATGCGGAGATAAAGGTTCGGAGAAGCAGGATGAATATGTATTCAAGATTGGAACTGCAAACGGTTCAGTATGTATGGCACCGCTTCATATAGCAGAGGACAATGGTTATCTGAAAGAAGAATTTGACGCGATCGGAATCAAATATGAATTAGTAGAGATCGATGTCCAGCAGACAGCGGATCTGGTTGCATCCGGTCAGATCGATGCTGGTGTTGGTCTTGCAGGCTGTCTGCTTCCACAGATCGATAATGGTCTGGAGATCACATTTACGGCAGGCTTACATACAGGATGTACCAAATATTATGTAAAGGCAGATTCAGATATCAAGAGCCTTGAGGATCTGAAAGGCAAGAAGATTGGTGTTCCTGGAGTCAGTGATTCATCTGTGATCGCATTGAAACGAAAGTTGGAAGATCTTGGTATTAAATCCGGTAACAATGATATGGAATTCGAACTTGCTGCCTATAATATGACCGATCTTCCACTGGCGCTTGAAAATGGTGCGGTAGATGTGGTTGCTATGCATGATCCGGTAGCGACATCGGCTGAAAAAGAATATGGCTTCCGTAAGATCCTTGATCTGACAGAAGACGAGAAGTTTAAGAATGAATACTGCTGTACAGCATACGTTTCCGCAAATGTCAGCAAAGAACATGCGGATGCAGCTGCGGCTTATACAAGGGCCTTATTAAAGGCATCAGCCTATGTAGAGGCAAATCCGGAAAAAACAGCAGAACTACAGATCAAGAATAATCACTGCTCCGGTGATGCAGCAGAAAATGCGAAACTGCTGGCATCCTATAATTATCAGCCATCTGTGAGTGCAATGAGGGATACATTTAAAAACGCTGTAAACGATCTGAAGGAGATCGGAGATCTTAAGACTGACCGTGATGTTGATGAGTTTACAGATGAGCATGTAGCAAGCTTTGATGGTGTACCGGACAGTTATACATATAATGAAGACGGCACATTTACCGAGATTAAGAAATAAACAAAAAGGGATCCTGTTGTGGATAAGGAGGACAGCATGAAAAAAATAAAAAATATCATTAAGCTTCTGGTTCCAATCCTGATGATTGCCTTATCAATAGCAACTTATTATGGGTTGGCAGATAACGGAAAACAGAAGAAAACAGAATATCCATATTTTGTCTATCTTATGGTGCTGATGGCAGGGGTATATCTTCTGTTCATTGGAATATCATGCTTTTCTAAAAAGATTAGAAAAAAACTGATATATAAAGCTCCGTTTTTTTCAGGAATGTGTTTCCTTTTAATGATGATAAATATTCTTACGGCTAAAACGACATTGCTTCCAACCTTATATTTCCCGTCGCTTGACCGGATCATCGGATTGCTGTATGAACAGCGGATATTTCTTTTAAAGAATTTGTTTGATTCATTGAAGCTTCTTGCAACCGGATTCTTGTGGGGAGCTGCAATCGGATTCCTGACAGGTCTTGCACTTGGATACAACAAAAAAGTCGCTTACTGGCTGAATCCTGTTACCAAAGTGATCGGACCGATACCAACAACAGCCTGGATACCACTTGCGCTCAGTGTCTTTTCAACCACACATATAGCAAATGTGTTTCTGATCGCTTTTGCAGTCTGGTTTCCGGTAACGCTCATGACCAGCAGCGGAATACAGAGTACGAATCAGGTACATTTTGAGGTTGCAGGAACACTTGGAGCATCAACCTTATATAAGGTTCTTCATGTTGCGATACCGGGAGCAATGCCAAGTATTTTCCTTGGAATCTTTTATGGAACCGTGTCATCATTTACAACCTTGATGGCAGTGGAGATGAATGGAAATTCCAGTGGAATCGGCTGGTATATCAACTGGCAGAAACAGGTCATGATGTATGACGGTGTCTATGCAGGACTGATCATTATAGCAGTTCTTTGTTCCGTGATACTGACGATATTGTTCCATATCAGAGATCATGTTCTGGTATGGCAGAAAGGAGTGATCAAATGGTAGGGCATATTTCCATTCAGAATGTCAGACGGGAATTTCCCGGACAGGATGAGACAATGCCGAATGTGACAGCATTAAATGATTTCTCGCTGGACATTAAGCCGGGAACATTTGTAAGTCTGATCGGTCCATCCGGGTGCGGAAAATCTACCCTGCTTCGTCTGATTGGCGGTCTGGACAAACCGGATCAGGGAGAGATTCTGGTCGATGAACATAAGGTCGAGGGACCGGGAAGTGACCGTGGGTTTGCATTTCAGGGATCGAATCTGTTTCCGTGGCTGACAGTTGAAAATAATATCGCATTTGGGCTTCGGGCCAGACACACCTATAAAAAGAATAAAGCGGATATACAGGAATATATAGATCTGGTAGGTCTGCGTGGGTTCGAGCGATCCTATCCGCATCAGTTATCAGGTGGAATGAATCAGCGGGCATCCCTTGCGAGAGCACTGGTCGGTCATCCAAATGTTCTTCTGTTAGATGAGCCGCTTGGAGCACTGGATGCATTTACAAGAATGAATCTGCAGGATCAGATCCTTGATATCTGGCAGAAACATAATATGACGATGATCATGGTCACACACGATGTAGATGAGGCGATCTATATGTCAGATCAGGTAGTCGTAATGTCGGCAAGACCATCCAGAGTGGAGGCGGTGATCGATATTGATCTCCCAAGGCCAAGAGCAAGAGTGCAGGATACATTTGCTAAATATAGAAATGAGATTTTGGAAATTCTTGATCTTGGTGGTCGTATAGAGGAAGTTGAGTATAATATTTAAAAATGTACTTGATAAATCCTATAGAAATAGTATACTATAATGCAAACGACAATTTATCATGTTTGCAATAAAGTAGATGAGATTCAGATGATGCACAGATGTATGGAATCATCTGAATCATGTAACAACGACAGGGAGGTCAAGATGAAGATATCAACAAAAGGAAGATACGCGATAAAACTGATGCTGGATCTGGCCACCTATTATAATGGTGAGCCGGTTAAGATAAAGGATATTGCAAGAAGACAACATATATCAGACAAATATCTGGAGCAGATCGTTGCAATATTGAATAAGGCATCACTGGTAAAAAGTGTCCGTGGAGCGCGTGGAGGATACATGTTATATGCTTCACCGGAGAATTATACGGTGCGGCAGATCTTAGAAACGGTAGAAGGCAGTCTGGCACCGGCAGACTGCGTGGGAGATAACGCAGCCTACTGCGAAAACAGAAGTATGTGTGTCAGCGTACTGATCTGGGAGAAACTCGATCAGGCAATTCAGGGTGTATTAGAAGGAATCACGTTAGCCGATCTCGTCGATTGGCAGAACAACCTGATGGTGGACCAGTACGTCATTTAATATATGATAGACATTTGCGACATTCATAGAATAGATATTGATTAAGCATCTTGACTTACCAAAACAGGGGCATTTGAGTCCGCCGGTACTCACATTTCGTACTTAGTGAGTGCTTGCACGAGCTTAGAACGAAAGCGCACCCTGTGGTGTGATGGTGCATAAGCAGCATCTTAGTACCGCTGCAGGAGTAACTGAGATCTTAGCGAGGCTTAGCCGAGGTTAGTTCGAAGTTACACAGAGTGGAAACGAGCGGAAGCGTCCCCTGGTTGGTAATGTCAAAGGTGATTAATCATTGTAGTGTAGATAAAGTCGCAAATGCCAAACATTAAAAAGAGAGGTAGCAAACATGGCAAACGTTCAATATTCCGGTGTGCGCGAGAGCAGACCCGGCAGGGTCAATGATCTTGGCACGACAGGAAAAGAAGTAGAAGAAAATTACAAAAAAGGGTGTCTGAAGCGGGCAGATCGAAGCTTTGCACAAGGATTACAGTGTCAGCAGATCAACAGTATGGCAGCGTTGATGTCATTGGAGGATTCCGTATTTGTATCCCATTCACCACAGGGCTGCGTGGGATGTACGATCATGGCTGTTGATATGTACCGTGTTGGACAGGCACACCGTGGAATCAAATATATCAAGAACCCAAGGATCATCGTGACAAATATCGATCAGAAAAGTGTCGTATTTGGCGGTGAACAGAAACTCAGGGATTCAGTGAAGAAAGCCGTAGAACGATACTCGCCGAAAGTTATCTTTATTTATGCATCCTGTGCATCTGGTATTATCGGAGACGATATCGATGCGATTGCGATGGATCTTCAGGATGAGTACCCGGATACGATCATGGTGCCGATCCATTGTGAGGGCTTCAAGTCAAAAATCTGTGCATCGGGTTTTGATGCCGCATTTTTATCCATAAACAAATACATATTAAAAAAAGAAAAAGTTCCAAAAGAAGAAAATCTGGTAAATCTGTTTGCACCGACTACGGTCAGCTATGCGGATCAGCGTGAGATGGAGCGTATGCTGCATCTGATCGGTGTAAATGTAAATTACATTCCATTTTACAGTTCCCTTGAGAAGATCAAGAAGATCCCGGCAGCCGTTGCATCGACATCAATCTGTAAGGTATTTGCAGATGAATTCATGAAGACACTGTGGGAAGATTACGAGATCCCGTATTCACACACGGTTATGCCGATCGGTATCAGGAATACAGACAAATGGTACCGCGGAATCGCAAAGATTCTTGGAAAAGAAGCAGAGGTAGAGGAGATCATTGCAGCAGAGCATAAACGAATCGAGCCGCTTGTAGCAGCCTTAAAAGAACGGTTGCAGGGCAAGCGGGTCTTTATCTGTGGCGGAACCGGACGATCCTTTGCAGCGGCAGCACTCATCGACGATTTTGGCATGGAGCTGGTTGGACTGGAAACACCGACCTATGATGCGGATGCACAGGTAGATATCGAATATCTGAATGGAATCCATAAGGATTTTGTAGTTGATATTGCGAACATGCAGCCATTTGAACAGGTTAATCTGGTAAATAAACTGAAACCGGATGCATTCATCGGAGTGCCGGACTGGGCAGCCAAGCTTGGTATCCCGACGACTCATGTCTTAGACGGGAAACGTCCGACGATGGGCTATGACGGACTGCTTTATCTTGGAAATAAGATCGCAGACCAGTTACAGAATCCGGGCTTTAATGTGAAATTATCCCAGCATGTCAAGCTGCCATATAAGGATTCATGGTATCAGGAAAATGCATTCAAGTATATCAAAGGAGGCGTGTAAGATGTCACAGGTTTTAGAGAATCCAAGAGGCGGCTGTGTGCTTGCCGGTATTAATTCTGTTCTTGGAGCAATTCATAAAGTATGTCCGGTCTACCATTCAGGTCCGGGCTGTTGTATGCAGACAACGGCAGCAGATCAGGGACAGTCCGGTCATAAGTCCTCCTGTTTTGTCAGCAGCGTTTCGATCCCATCCAGTAATATGTTGGAAAAGGAAGTTGTCTTTGGTGGAACAGATAAGCTCCGTACCACGATTCAGGGAGCAATCGATATTATAGATGCAGATGCCTATTTTGTTCTGACTGGATGTACGGCAGGTATCATCGGCGATGACATTGTCAGTGTTACGGAAGAATTTCAGGATCAGGGATATGAGGTGTATCCGATCGAGACACCGGGCTTTGCCGGAGACAGCAATCTGGGATATGAAACGATCTGGAACACGATGATCGATAAGGTGATCGAGAAGGACGTTCCAAAGAATGATAAGCTGGTAAATATCTTCGGCATCGTGCCATATCATGATCCGTTTTGGAGTGGAACATTAGAGGAGATCGACCGTATCCTGTCAAGACTTGGACTGACAGTGAATACATTTTTTACAAAGGATCAGGGCATTGAGACGATCAAGAAGTGTTCAGGAGCAGCCCTTAATATTATTATAAATCCTTGGCTGTTTAAAGGACCTGCACGCAAATTTGAACAGAAATTCGGCGTGCCAAGCATCCGTATTCCGGGACTTCCGGTCGGAGCAACCGATACGACAGCATTTGTCCGTGCGGTAGCAGATGCACTGAATCTCGATCAGGTACTGGTGGATTCCGTGATCGAATCGGAAGAAGCCTATGTCTATAACTATCTGGCACAGGCGATCGGAGTTGTCAGCTGGAAACGGTTTGCGGTTGTGGCAGATGCAAATAATGCCGTTGGACTGACCAGATATCTGGCAAATGATTTCAGCTTTACACCGGTACTGGTTGTGATATCCGAGCCGATGTTCCGGCAGGAGGATAAGGACAGGATTCTCACACAGATTGAAAATCTGGAATATGCAGTACCGCCGAAGGTGATCTTTACTGCCGATCAGTATGAAGTCAATCAGGCGATCTTAAATGAAGAAAAGGAGATCACACTGATCCTTGGCAGCAGCAATGACCGTGAGGTGGCATTGACAAAAGACTGTCAGTTTATCCTGACCTCTTTCCCTATGAATGAACGGCTGGTATTCAACCGGACATATGCGGGATACCGGGGAAGCCTGACCTTTACGGAAGATTTATACGATAATCTGTAAAAGTATCCGCCATAAAATAGTTTCACAACAGAAGAATAAACACGAAGCACAGATGATATAATGAACGCAAAATCACTTGCTTGCAAGGGTGCTGATTTTGCGGAATGCATTGAGTGATGAAATCACGATTTAACAGATCAATCTCTGTCAGATACCACATTTCGTTCTGAAAAACTCAGAAAGAAATGTGGTATTTTTTTGTTCTAATTTTCATCTGGCATGCATACATTATAACTATCAGAAGTGTGTAACATCCTACTTTAGGTATCAGATCATATCAGAAAAGCAGATGCTTTTCGAGTGTTGATAGATGATGAAACTGACAGGAAAAATGGTTACAGATGACATATGCATGAGGTGGATCAGTTTGGAAAAAAGCAGAGAGAATGAGATATTGAAGATATTATCCGTAGCGTTAAGGAGAATATTTTCGAGTGAGATATATGATTATAACAAGCTTCAGGAGATAAGGCTTAGGATGAATGAACCCTTGATCGTGATCTATGATAATCGGGAATATTTTGTGACGGAGAAGGGAAAACGAACCACAGAATGTAAGAAAGCATATATGGTAGCATCCTCCGATATCAGGGAAACGCTGGAATATATCAGTAACTATTCACTCTACGCATATGAAGATGAGATCCGGCAGGGATTTATAACGATCCAAGGGGGACATCGTGTAGGACTTGCAGGAAAAGTCATTCTGGAATCTGGAATGATCAAAAGTGTCAGACATATATCATTTATTAATATCCGTTTGTCACATCAGGTAAAGGGATGCTGTAAGAAGGTTCTTCCGTACATAATAAATGGAAATGAGACATTTCATACACTGATCATTTCCCCGCCACGATGTGGCAAAACCACACTTCTCAGAGATATGATCCGGGTATTGTCGGATGGATTTCCCGGATTCATAGGGAATACCGTGGGTGTTGTGGATGAACGCTCCGAGATCGGAGCCTGTTATAAAGGTGTGCCGCAAAATGACCTAGGCATACGGACGGACATTCTTGACTGTTGTCCAAAATCATATGGAATGCTGATGCTGATCCGTTCGATGTCACCGCAGATCATAGCGGTGGATGAGATCGGAAACCGGGATGATATCGATGCGATCTACAGCGTGATCAACTGTGGCTGTAAGCTGATCGCAACCGTACATGGCAATTCCATTGATGATATCAGGAACCGTCCGGGACTTCGGAAGCTGGTTGATGAGAGGGTATTTGAACGGTATATCGTACTGAGCAATCGCAAACGGACAGGGGAGATCCGGACGATATTTGACGATCGGGGAAGTGTTCTCTTTATGGCAGAGGATGAACGTCTGACATCGGCATATGAAAATGAGGCGGCTGTAGCAGAACTGTCATAAGTGCAGGAGGCGTACATATGTTATATATAAAGATTCTTGGAATGTTTCTGGTGGTCACAGCTTCCTATGGCGTAGGAAAGATAATAGGAGTTTATCAGAACCGGCGCGTGGAGGATATCTACGAGCTTCTGGCATTTGCCAGGATGGCAAATGGGCATCTGGCATATAGCGCATCGGAGATCACCGAGATCATCCGGGAAGGATCGGACAAAGCAGGGGGAAGGATCGGAGACTGGCTTGCTGAGCTGGCTTTGCAGTTCCAGACGGAGGAGTATGCTTCTTCTTTTGAGCAGATCTGGACAGGCAGTATCGGAAGTCTTGAGGAGCACAGCTATCTGACGGATGCACAGATCGGAGCGGTAAAAGAGCTTGGAAAATGGCTGTGTTATATGGATGTCGATATGCAGATCAGGAATCTGAAGCTGTGGGAGCAGAACATGCAGGCAGAGTATGAAGAACAAAAGGACAGGGCACGCAGGATAAATAAAGTATCCAGATCACTTGGATTACTCGGAGGGATCTTTTTGATAATACTGATAGGGTAAGGGTGGCAGGAGCTTATGACGATACAGATATTATTGAAGATAGGTGCGGTAGGAATCCTTGTAGCACTGTTGAATCAGATATTAAAACATTCGGGGAAGGACGAGCTGGCATTTCTGCTGAATCTGGCAGGACTGATTCTTGTACTTTCCTGGATCATTCCATATATCGTAGAATTCTTTAATGACATTATGAAGCTTGTAAATATCGGTGGATAGGGGAGAAAAGGCATGAGTCTTGTTACGGTATGTATGGCATCGGTTCTGGTCGTTCTGGTAGCGATAAAACTAAAGAAAATGAATGCAGAATACAGCACGCTCTTAAGTATTGGAGCGTGTTTATTTATTGTCAGCTTTGTCATAGGAAGACTTGGGAATGTACTGGATTCCATCGATCGCATCACCGGATACATCAATATCAATATGGAGTATATATCGATCCTGCTTAAGATGCTTGGCATTTCCTATATCTGTGAATTTGCGACAAATATCTGTAAGGATGCAGGCTATGGCGCGATCGCTTCTCATATTGAACTTGCCGGACGGGTGACTATGGTGGTGATGAGCCTGCCGATCCTGTTCCATGTGATCGATATGGTTGTTCGTCTGATGGGGTAGCGGTATGAGAGGACGAAAAGCGAAAATGATTATAGCAGGTATTGTGACAGGCCTGATCATAGTAGCGGTTGTGTGGTTTGGCGGGCGGAAGCAGAAAGTGTTTGGTATGCAGGAATCCGATAATGGAACAACAACCAAGTATGCAGTAGGGCTTATAAATATTGAACCGGGAAAGTTCACTGAATATCGTAGATCGGATATGGAAATGACAGAGGTTGATACAAATGCATCGGACGTCGATGAAACTGATCTGGGACTGGATGAAAATGCCTTTGACGAGATGGATATGCTGACAGAAGAACAGGCAGGGCTCTCTTTTCAGGAGGTCGTATTCTATATCCGAAATGGGGATCTTCAGGGACTTCTTGACTACAGTCTGAAGACCATACAGCAGACACTTACAGGGGAGATAAAAAGCAATAACCGTCTGCTGCTTCAGCTTCTTGCCGTTGTCATTCTTGGTTCGGTGTTCACGAATCTGTCCGGAAAGTTTGGAAAGATGGTGGGAGGAAATGGCTTCTTTGTTACATATCTGATGGTGGTATCCATCCTGCTTGGAATGTTTGCGATCGTTTCTGATATAGCGGTGTCTGCAGTCTCGGATCTTACGGATCTGATGATTACCTTTATACCAGCCTATACGTTGGCGGTCTCTTACACAAATGGTGCAGGCACGGCAGAATTCACCTATCAGATCACGGTGTTGATCATTTTTCTGTGCGAGAAGGTGATTGTTCAGATCGTATTTCCGCTTGCCAAATGCAGTGGGGTGGTAGGTCTGGTGAATAAGTTAAATGCCGAGGATCATTTTTCAAGGACAGTTACGTTATTAAGAAATATCGCAGGATGGATCTTGAAAACCATGTTTGCAGTTGTAACCGGAATGAACGTGATAAAAGGAGTGATCGTTCCATCGGTGGACAAGCTGGAACGAAATGCAGTCTTAAAAGCTTTCGGTATGCTGCCGGGAGGAAATACAGTTAAGAATGTCTCGGATATCCTTCTTGGTTCGGGGATGGTGTTAAAAAATGCGATCGGGATTGCAGGTGCAGTCGTCGTATTGCTGGCGGTACTTCTGCCGGTTACCAAGATCGCGGTGATCTATCTGACTCTCCGCATCGTATCCGCATTTGTACAGCCCCTTGGAGATAAAAGGTTTTCCGACGGCATTGGCATTATGGCACAGACCATCGGGCTGATGCTGCGGGGCATCTGGTGCGCCTCCTTTTTATTTATCATCTCACTCACTCTTATGACGCTGCTTGCGAGGTGAAAAGCTGGTTATTGGAAAGGGGCGCTGGATGTTGTTAGCTTGGATAAAAAATATTGTCCTATTTATATTATTTTCTTCGCTGGTGTTTTTCCTTTTGCCGGATGAGAAATACAGGAAATACATGCAGACGGCGGTTGGTTTTGTACTGGCAATTATCGTCCTGACACCTGTATTAAGTGCGGGAGGCTTGAACGATATTCTAAGCTTTGACTATTACTATGAATCGGTTGCAGGTGCACCGGGAAATGGCGATGTTACATATTATACAGATGTCATGGAGACTATGATCGAAGATCATTTGTGGGATGTGTTTCAACTGGACAGTAAGGTAGCGATCACCTTTGATGAGAATTATACGATCACAGCGGTTGAGGTAGATGTTGCGGCCGTGGATGCGGCAAAACTCCGTCAGGAGATCGCAAAAGAATATAAGATCAGTGAGGACAGGATCAAAGTATTTGTAAATGGATATCAGGCAAAATAACATGTACTAAAAGCGGACATGTTACATATAATGGAGTGAGAGAGCATGGAAGGAATATGGAATAACATCAAACAAAAGCTGCAGGAACTGAAAAAAGACAAAAATGCGGCACTTCGAAAGTGCATGGGAATTTTGCTTGCAGGAATCTGTCTGCTGGTCATTCTCTGGCCGTCTGATA
>DJPV01000042.1 GCA_002437435.1 Lachnospiraceae bacterium UBA6403
CCGATCCAAAGCTTCATTTAACAGAACGATATTATCTCCGGTCTCCGCGCCCTGCCATGCCCATCCATAGGTATACATTGTACGACCGCTGCCACTGATCCCATAAGACGGGTAAGAACCATAGGAACTCTTATCGATGACAGCCGTACGCTGATCTGTAAGATCCGCAAGCTGATGCATCTCCATTTTTGTTTCATCTGATGTAGCAACGCTGTAAAAGTTCAGATTCATACAGGATATGCTGTCTGCACACAGAAGTGCCGCCAAAAGTATGCAGTATTTTTTCTTCAATCGGGTCCACTCCAGACATGCACTGAAGAAAAAGCCATAGATCATAGGTGCAAACCGGGTCATCCAGAACAACTGACTGAACGGAAGCTTTACCAGTATCTGATATGCCGCAGGTGTTGTACAGGCAAGCATGACCAGTAAAAATACAAATCCTGCCTTCTTTCCACCTCTGGCAAGCAGAATACCGGCTATCGCGATCAACACCGCTGCCAGTCCAAAATAAAAGCTGTCACTTCCGGCACTCAGGCGTTTAAACGGATTTAATGATGTACTAAGTGGATAGATCAAAGTTGACATAACACTACCATCACCACCCTCTGAAGTCACGAGTCCACCTTTTAAAGAAGGAATCACCCAAATGCCTGCTGCCAGGATTCCACAAACCATATAAATAAGTGCTAATAATTTTCTTCTGGTATCCTTATTCCATATCTGATCGATCAGCAGATATAAAAATGCAGATACTCCCATGATCGCAGTAACCATCAGATGCGTAAAACTCATCAATGTCATACATAGAAACAATCCGACCGCCGCACGGTTGTTTTTCTTTCTGACATAGAGCCACAGAAACCAGATCACATATGGTACAAACATCGTTGTCACCATCTGCGACAGATTGCCCGCTGTAAAATAAATCCTGATATGCTCCGGCATAAAGAACCAGAGCAGTCCGAAAAAGGTTCCAAGCACTCTGCGGTTCTCATGAATACCCCAGAGAATCCATGGAAGTCCACCGACTACGAATATAACAAAGGCAAGCAGCCTGTAAGCAAGAAGAAGATCTCCTCCCGTAACAAACATTAAGCCCGCCATAATATAATAAGAAAGCGGACCCCAATACCTGAAAAGCTGGATTCCGTTATACCAGTATGGTGAAAATAAGGGAAAAACATTGCCTTTTTTCAGGCTCTCATACATTTCCTGTGATTTATAGAGATGTCCCCAGATATCACCACCGGACGGCTCATATCCGGACAGCACAAGATACAGTGCAAGCCCTGCGCCTGCAAGTAACAGGATGCCTATACATATGCAGTTTTGCCAGATTTTCTTGTGACTGTCTGTCATTTTCCTACTCTCCAATATGTTTTATCTCATCTAAGATCAGATCCGTAAGTGTCTGCACCGTCTGATTCTGCTCCATTTCCTGCTCATCCAGCATACTGATCACATAGGTTCTTCCCGGTGTCTCACTCATCTCGATCATCAGGAAAATCCATCCCATTGAATTTAATATCTCCTGTAGCTTCTCTTTAAAATACAGACAAACATTCTCGATCGTTGGATTTAATACATCAAATGGTTTTATATCATTCAGATAACTGTTCTGAAATGGTTCCAGGAATTCCTCAACCGCCCTTTCAAGCACATGAAAAGGTTCAAAGTTCTCCTTACCCTTCACCACATGCAGAACGATCTCCCATGTATGTGGATGTACCTCGCCTAATTTTCCACCGATATAGATGGCATGCCGGGCATCCATATAAAATTTGAATTTGTACTGCTGATATCTCATTCTTTTACATCCTCCTGCTTCCTGGTATAAGCATCATACACTTCCAATGCCTTTTTCGCTCCGACATCGACCAGATCATATCGTATCGAGCGGTATGCATTCTCAGATTTTCGAATACAATACTGATAGATCTCATCCGCTCTGTTCTTTGCCTGCTGTTCATCCAGCCTGTAAAGCAGAATAACAAAGAATCCTTTTTTCACCTCGCCCATGATCTCATTCTGATGAAGTCTGGAACGTATCTTTCTCATAAAATGAAAGATCTCCTGTCTGCTGTAATACCGATCCATCATATCCAGATGAATGAACATATAATGAATGGGCTTCAATGCTTCATCATCTGACTTCTGAAGCATGATGCGCAGAAAACTATTATCATAAAACTCATGAGAACTGTCATACCGATCATGCACATAGATATTCTTTGCTATCTCATCTTCTGAATCACTGCCAAATTCCATATTCCCGGCAGTACTCGTTACCTTTTCAAGCTTTCTGTTACGTCTGTCCAACTCTCTTTTTGTTCCGTTCAGATTTTTCTCTGCCTTGTTCCAGGATTCTAACAATGTGATCAACAGGCAAAGCAACACAACACTTACAAGTCCCGTTGCGATCACGATATAATATCCATGCTTATTTGTAGATGTCTGTTCCAGGATACTGTCCGTATCCGATACTACATTGATCGTATATTCTTTCTGCCCGTTCGTCCATCTGAACGTATCTACTACGACATCCTGCTCTCGTATCATCTTCCAGAATTCTGTGATCTCCGAATATTTACCAAGGGTATTCGTTGTATTCTCATTCTTTGCCCACAACACTTCCGAACCTCTTGTATATACAAAGAACCTCTCTCCGGATGAAACTGTCTGCTCCTGTAAAAAAGCAAGAACATCCGCATCCTCTCCTGTCTCCTGAATGGAGTGGATATTATACGCCAGAAGCTGCAGATAATCCTCCTGATCTTTCTCATATGCCTGTATTACTTCTTCCCGATTCTGTAACAGTTCATAACAGATACAGCCCATAAATATCATAATAAACAGGATCACAGTTGCGGATATCGAGAAAATTCTCCGATTCGGTGATGTATATAATTTTTTTATCCATGATTGTTTTTTCTCTTTATTCACCAGTATTTACCTCATCCCTGATCTTCTCCAGTACTCGATGTGCACCTGCAAAATCATGTGTCACAACCTGCTTAAAATCCTGCCATTCTTCATGCAGGTCTCTTGTCCTCCATGTTCTCGTCTTTCTGGTTGAATTAATAATTCCTGCAAACCGAAACCAGAATACAATAAAATTAAACAGCGGAAGTAAAAAGATCAGATACCATTTTCTAGCATAATATTTCCTCAGATATGGGAATTCCTTTAAAAACAAAATAATACAGAAATATAACAGGAAGTTTGCCATACTGTATAAGAAGAACAGGAATACCAGCGAAGTCACGATCAGCTTCATCGGATAATTGATAAACGCCAGACAAATGATCGCAAAATACCAGATCATCCGGGGAAATGCAAAGGTATGATCGTATACCAGAATCCGCATAACAAAGTCCTTAAAGAACCCTCTTCCAATATGCATCTTATCCTTACGGAACATATGAAGCACTTCCAGTTCACCGCTCTGCCACCGCTGTCTCTGAACATACAGCTTGTTTAAGCTCTCAATCGGATCTACATAAAAGATTGCATTCGGACAGAGTGCCACACGTTTCTTCATCTGAAACCGTACCTGAAAGGTTACATGGGTATCCTCGCACAAAGTATCCGTATTGTATAACTGTGTCTTCATGATCGCAGATTTACGAAATGCCGAAAAAGCACCGGATAACGTAAATATGCTGTTCAGTTCCGATTGAAAATTACGACCGGATAGAAATGCCTGACAATATTCACCAAATTCCATCTTCTGCAGCAGGCGAAGCGAGAACCGATCTGTCTGATCGATCAGTTCCGGATTCGTCAGTACCGTTCCGGTCAGACTGTGGATCTCCGGCTCATTTTCAAACATCGTCACAACGTTTCGGATCGCATCCGGCTCCAACACTCCATCACTGTCAATATGGATAATATATTTCCCCTGACAGTTAAACAGTGCCAGATTCAGCGCCTTCGATTTTCCCTGTTTCGAATTCATCCAGTTGATCGATAGATTCGGGAAATCCTTCTGGCATCTGCTGTATATCTCAAAGCTGTTATCCTTACTCATATTATTGACGAGCAGAACAAAGATCTTATCCTTTGGGTAATTCGACTGATATACCGACTGCACACAGGCATACAAGGTTTCTGCCGAATTATAAACCGGAACGATCAGGGATACCTCAGGATAATGGGATAACGGCTTATATTTTTTCTTCACGATCCTGCGTTTTAACAGGATGATAAAATTCCCGATCGTAGGGATCACTTCCATGATCAGCGGAATGACGATCCATGCCACCCAGAAGATCACAGAAGACATAAGCATATTTTTAATTGCTGTCATAACGGAATGCACCTACCTTCTGTCTGACAATCTGTGGTTTTGTGAATACATAAAAATATAGGAACACTGTACATCCATAGAACAGGATTCTGGCAAATATTGTATGTGCAAAGAAGTACATATCGATTCCCCATATATGAACCAACAGGCAGATAAAGAAGATCCGAAGCACATTTGCAAGGAAGATCGCAAGTACCCCGATCATACTCACAACCACTCTCTCATATTTGTCATAGACCGGAAAGAACCAGAGTAGCGCAAGAAACGCCAGTATCTCGATCACACCGGAGCACTCAAAATCAATGTACAAGGACAGACTGGTTCCGCCATTCTGAATAAACAGAATCCCCTGCTGAAAGTAAGAATCATAGAGATGTGTCAGCTCACCAATCACACCTGCAACAGCAGAGACTGCCTTTTGAAGTGGAACTACGACATATGGCTCTATCAGTATCAGACTGAAAATAAACAGCCCGACACTTCCGCAGATATAATACCAGAAATTCAGTTTTGCACGGCATAATACCGTTAATATATAGATCCAAACAAGAAGACAGACAAATACCAGCCAGTTCATCTTCTACCTTTTACCCTTTCTCTTTTTTGCAACATATCCTGCTGCCAGTAACAGAGCGATCAACACACCTACGATCGGACCTGTAGAAGAACCCGCAATCGATACACCCTGACCTCCGATATTCGGATTCTGGATCGTGATCGTTCCCATCTCATCAGCAGGAATACCTGTTAATTCCGCCAGGCGCTTCAGACTGAGTGAAAACTCCACCTCATCTCCCGGCGTATTATCCTTGTGTTCTGCATCATATACTGTATAAGCTACTTTACTGTCACATTCATTATTGTTTCCATATCCGATAAATACTTTCAGATTCGTATGGATACCCTCTGATCTCGGAACCTGTGTACCCCAGTCGATATTTCCGTTCTTTTCCGGCTGGATCTGCATGGCAAATGTCTTGCCGTTGATCGTCAGATACCAGATCTGAAGCTGCATACTGGAGGTATATAATTCATTCATCTTAAAATGACCATATAAGGTATCTCCGTCTAATGCAAGCTGTCCATAATGGTTACACTGTTTGTTATTACTGGAATATGTGATCTCCGTCTTCGGTCTTCCTTCCCAGTCGTCATAATAGCCATCGATCTGGATATTTCCGCCTACCTGGATTCCCCCATCATCTGCTGTAGCTGCATGACTTATCATGCCTGTCATCGGTATACAGAAAGCAGCAATCACTACTATCACTGTCCATACAGCTAATATCTTCTTACAGATTTTCTTATGTCTCATCATACATGCCTTCTTTCTGTCTGTTGTCTGTTCGTTCATAGGAAAAGGACCCACCTGTCTGGATGAGTCCCCATTTATTTATTCTGATCCGGCATCTGTCTCTTATAGGACAAGATTGCCTCCAGATTCTCCCTGCTCCGTCTCTCATTGATCGTTGGTAATAAAATACGGTCGCACACCTGATATACACCAAGCGGTGTATCCCCTATATCAAGCTGCATTAACTCCGCATTCATTTCTGATAATTTTATCTTTATCTGTTCGTAAAAATAATCTCCAATAGCCTCTATACTTGCATCCCCTGCAAAACAGGGAAGTTCATTCAGATACATGCCCTCATATCTGCCGAGGAAAATCTCGATCATTCTATCCAGTCTCTTAAAATCCATATCCCCGGCTGAATGATTCCGAATATACAGTATCATCGTAAATGTATGACTATGCGCTTGTTCTTTATTTCCATCAAAGCTATGGCTGGCATTAAAATGATACTGACACTTATAATAATCAATCATATCATCACCTCAATTTCTGGCCATTTGTGTATTATGCTATCTTTTCGCTTGCCATTCTAGTATAGAAAACTAGCAAATTCAAGGAAATACAACGTTTTTTCACATTTTAGGATGACGAATTTTTACGGCTGTTTCAGTCATTTTGCACAATTTATTCTGTTTTTTGTTTTTTCATTATTAAATTTATCAATGGAATAATCAGAATTCAAATTTGATTCAACATTTTACATAAAAAGGTATTCGATATGGTTGTATTCAACATTTTGAACAACATTTTTAATTTATCTGGTATTTTTTTATTCGATCATTCAAAATTCAAAAAAATCACATTTTTTCCTTGTCTAATCGGCACAATAATATTAAGATAGAGATAATTTGTAAATAAAAAATAAAAATGCAGGAGTTTATTATGAAGAAAGTTGTTAAATTTGGTGGAAGTTCCCTTGCAAGTGCAGAACAGTTCAAGAAAGTCGGCAATATCATCCATGCAGATGCAAGCCGTGTATACGTTGTTCCTTCTGCTCCGGGAAAAAGATTTGATGGAGATACAAAGGTAACCGATATGTTACTTCATGCATATCAGACCGCCAGCGAAGGCAATGATATTGACGAAGAATTAAAGGCGATCAAAGCAAGATACGATGAGATCATCACAGGTCTTGAACTGAAGGATTTCAGTCTGGATGACGATTTTGCCGAGATCAAGAAGAACCTTGCCGAGAACCCTCAGTGCGATTACGCAGCATCCAGAGGTGAATACTTAAATGGTAAGATCATGGCAGCTTACCTTGGTATTCCATTTATCGATTCAGCAGAAGTCATCTTCTTTAATGAAGAAGGAAATCTGAATGATTATAAGACATACAAGCGTCTGACCGAGCGTCTCGCTCAGAATGAACGTGCCGTTATCCCGGGCTTCTATGGAATGGGTAAAGATGGAAATGTTAAGACGTTCTCCCGTGGTGGTTCCGATGTAACCGGTTCTATCGTTGCAAGAGCCAGCCGTGCGGATGTATACGAGAACTGGACAGATGTATCCGGTTTCCTTGTAGCTGACCCAAGAATCGTTCCAGATCCAAAGCCGATCAAATATATCACATACCGCGAACTTCGTGAGTTATCCTATATGGGTGCTTCCGTTCTTCATGAGGACGCTATCTTTCCTGTAAGAAGCTGTGGTATTCCGATCAACATCAAGAATACAAATGCACCGGAAGACGCAGGAACATGGATCGTTGAAAGTACCTGCCAGAAGCAGGATTACGTTGTAACCGGTATTGCCGGAAAGAAAGATTTCTGTACGATTTTCATTACAAAAGCAATGATGAATTCAGAGATCGGCTTCGGTCGTAAGGTTCTTCAGGCATTTGAGGAGAACAATATCTCTTTCGAGCATATGCCATCCGGTATTGATACTATGACCATCGTTGTTCATGCAGATGAGTTCATCGATAAGGAACAGAGTGTTGTATCTGCTATCCATCGTCTGGCAGAACCAGATTCTGTTGAGATTGAATCCGGTCTTGCACTGATCGCAGTAGTAGGTCGTGGCATGAAGTCAGCCAGTGGTACAGCCGGCAAGCTCTTCACTGCTCTCGCAAACAA
>DJPV01000024.1:0-15036 GCA_002437435.1 Lachnospiraceae bacterium UBA6403
AATAACCGCTCACAGTTTGCAGGCTGGGCGGTTATTTTTTATACTTATAGTGTGCTGGTTAGCGTGTTCCGAATGAATCCGTCCAGAGTGGCATATAACCGCTTCGGATGGCTACTGCTTGGGAAGCCAGATTTGTAACAGATGCACTATAAAATGGAATCATATCTCGTTCCAGAATTTCGACTGTCAGATTTCTAACCAGCAAACGGGCTAGACCATATCCTCTCCATTTCTTTTTTACATCAATTCCAACTTCCATCAGTTTACCAGTGGGAGCAGCACCCGCAATGGCTATTATTTCGTTATCTTTTATTGCACATAAAACGATGGTTGTATTTGTATTTCCTTCTGCATCAAAAGCCAGTGAATTTTCAAAGCCCTCGATATCACATAATGTTTTAAGGTTGTTACCTTCATATAATTTGAACAAAAAGGTATCTGAAAGAGGTAATTTAACCATTTGTTTCAGGTCAGGAATGTAATGAATAGTCTGACCAAAAATCAAGGTACTTTCATATAATTCATCTCGAGTTTTACCTGATAACAGTTGTTTTCCAAGTTCATATTTTTCTTCAGACAGAGAAATGATATTTGTATCTCTGATGCTGAGAATTTTAACATAATTTTTAGCAGCGTTTTCGTTCTTTACGAAATGTGTGCCTTCTTCTTTTAATTGATTTGTCGAACAATTTATATAGCTGGCAATATAATCGTATATTTTATTATTTATATCATCTTTATTGATATAAGAATTATTCATAATTTTCTCCATAAGTATAGTCAAACAGGGAGATAAAAACTTATCTCTCTGAAATTAATGAGTTGCATTTGAACTGTAGAACACTGATATGTTCAAAGGAGTAATTCACTTGAATTGAGCAATAGTTTTACTTATATTAAGTATATTTTAATTGTACGGAAAAAGCAATTTAAACGGTTTCAAAATATACGTTTGTTTTGCTTTTTAATTTATTGGGAATATGAACTATGTGGCTACCTTAATCAACAACTAACATTGAAAAATCCTATTTGTGATTTATTTAATGTTTCTTATATGGATTCAAAAAATGAGAAACTTGTTCAATTGGCGGATTTTGTTGCAAATACATTTTATCGAAATATTGAAAAGAAAAATCAGGAGAGTAGGGAAACTGTTGGAATGTGGATGCATACATTATGTAATGGAGATATATTTGATTTTTCTGAAAGCCGTGATATTAGATTAAACCTTTAGTGAATATAAGTATTTGAATTGACAAATAATTAATAGGATGTTATCATAATCTTAGCAAAGTAAATCGTTGATAACCGCATGAGGATGTAAGGCAGATGTAAGCTGTCCGGTTTAACGTATTTGTTAGAGAGACATTCCAGATATGGGATGTTCTTTTGTTATATAGGATTATTAACATTAAGGAGCAGTCAAAAGACTGCTCCTGTTTGCTTAATACCGTGTATCTACTGAAAAGCCTGTTTGCTGCAGAGAAGATTTCGTTATGGTTCGGAACCAGTGGATGGAGGAGTTATAGTTTCCCTCTACTACCGTTACGGAATCGTTTGTATGTGAGATGACGATAACGGAATGATAATTACCGATCCGAATATGGTCGCCACTCTTGATCGCGGAGAAATCTTTATGCGTTTTTACAGGTGCATCTTTGCCGAATACAGTGTCACTGATCTTTCCGGCAAGGGCGATACAGCCGTAGCAGTACATGTTCTTTGCTTTCCAGAAGTAGAAGTCGTCATTCGTCCATGTTGTACCTTCTTTATATGTGTTTTGTAATGCAAGGATTTTCTTCTTTACAGTCTCTTCACGGGATTCTTTTTTCGCTGCTGTGACAGTGACCTTGCACTTTAATGTCTTTACTTTTCCATTCTTTTTATAGGAAGCTTTAATGACAGTGGAGCCTGCCTTTTTTGCAGTAACCTTACCTTTCTTTGAAACTGTGGCAATCTTCTTATTAGAAGACTTCCATGTTACCGTTCCCTTTACATTTTTTATTTTTAACTGGTAAGTTTTGCCCTTCTTCAGCTTTAAAGATGTTTTATTCAATGCAGCTTTCTTGGTCGTAGTTTTGCTTGCGGCAAGGGTAGCATCATTTGTATTTGTAGTAGGAGTGGCAGCATTTATAGCTGCGTTCTTACTTGTGGCAAGGGCAGCATTGGTGGTATTTGTAGATGCAAGGACTGCACCGGTGTCTGTATATGTACTGACAGCGGAAACTGTGCGCTCATTTAAAGTTGCTGCCTGAACTGGCAATACAGTTACGGTAACCATACCGAGCAGGCTGCATCCGATGATCGTACGTTTCCAGAAAGAATTGAAATGTTTCATAGAAATTACCTCCAAATTATGTAATTAGAATATTTGATCTGTTAAATTAATAAGTCCCCCGCATCAGCTAATGCAGATATTTATATTATATATGTAATTTTAGACAGGAACAACTGGAAATGTATGGTGACATTGTATTTTAATGTATGGGAACATTGCATTTTATATTTTGAAATTATTTGATTACATACTGGATAAAACTAAAATTTTGAAATATATTCAATAATTTGCAAATGCATGGAACTATGCTATAATAAAAATGTTAGATTAAACTAACTGCTGTTATAGATGAAATATTCATGTAATGGACAGTTTTGACAGGGAAAATATAAATCGTATGGTTTGATTTTTAAGTGGGAGAAAAAGATGGAGAAAGATGAATTTAACTCAATTGGCATTGATGGGAAGTTGGATTGGAAACGGATCAGGAAGCTGCTTTTGATCGGACTGGTGGCGTCGATAGCACATTTGACAGCCGATATGCTGCTTGGATGGGGAGTACAGGACGAATCGTTATCCGGTATAAGACGTATGTTTTCTGCATATGGTCAATTGGGCAACCGGGCGATTTACACTGCGGCAGTGGTCGGCATGCTCAGTATTATCCTTGAAGCATTAAGCTATTTTGGTGTGTACCGCCTGATGGCAGAGCAGTCACCAAAACATGCACATAGCTATCGTTCCGGTATACTTGGATATATGATATTTTGTCCATTTGGATTTCATGCAGCAGTTTGTGTGATGGTTTATCTTGACCGAAATGGTGCAGGTAATCTTCTGAATGGAATTATACGGCATTTCTTTATGCTGGGATACATATTATTCTGGATTTTCTTTATCGTACTCATTGGAACGCAGATATCCGCATTTGCAAAGGGGAAGACTCCATATCCAAAGTGGGCATGGATCTTTTCTATCCTGACAGGCATGCTTATCACCAAGGTTGTAAATGTATTTGGAAATGTGCCGATTGTAAATGCAATTGACTGTGCATGGATCGCAATCGGAAATCTCTGGATGTTTGCAGGTTTGTTGTGCCTTATGAAGAAAGCTGCGTTGAAAGATCGATAATGGATATGGTTTTGGTGGCTGTTTATTTCTGCTGCCTGATTCCATATGGTATTGTAAATAAAAGGAGATGGATAATTAATGTTATTGACTGTAATTGTGGCACTGGTTTTATGTGTGCTAGAAATAACGGCATTGGTTGTAGCAAGCCCAATGATGAAACCGGCATTTCTGTTAGGTTTTCTTCCTGAGGATGTAAGGCTTGCGGCAAAGGATCATCCGGAGCCACCGAAAAGTAAACAGATACTGGCATATCTGATCTTCGCTGTATTTATCATCGCCATGATCGGTGGAATTATTTTCGTTGGTATGGACGGTGTTCGAAGCGGCTGTGGATTCTGGAAACTGACCATGCGTTTTCTGGTTGTGCTTTATATCAATAAGGCATTTGATATTCTTGTTCAGGATCAGTGGCTTGTTATGACAGTTGGATTTTATAAGAAAATCTTCCCGGAGACAGCCGACTGCGAAGGATGGAAGAACAGAGGATTTAACAACAAAAAGCAGATCGTCAGGATCGTTGCTTATCCTTTCCTGTGTATGCTGACAGCGGGGATATTTGTACTGCTGTAGAATTCGATATAAAGAATTTATTTTTAATTGTGAAGAGTTGTATATGGGAAAAACACATGTACGGTTCGGGGAGTTGCAGGTCTGCTCGACCAGTGAGGATATGAGGTAATGGATATTGAAAAACGATAAATAATTATACGAAAATATACCACAAGGCACTTAGTGAGGCAAAAATATCGGATATTGACGGTGAAATCGCAGCATATGAGAAAAGGCTCAAAGAAATGTATCTTTCTGACAATTTCAAGAAGCATAGTAAATATCCATCAACAAATGCAGTCCATGTTTATGCTGTAATTGCAATGTGCCTTGGACTCAAGAACTTTAATCTGAATGATTCTCAGATTATTGATGACGTAAACAACGGTTTTGAAACGAGAAGAAAATTTTTCAGGAGATTGCTGCGGTGTATAGATATGCTGCCAAATGCATATCAGGTTGCACAGAAATGGAACATATCCGATCATGACAAGCGAGTGAAGGACGGTAGTCTCACATATGATTATTTTAATGTTTCGGAAGGGAAAATTGAATATTGCATTTTAAAGTGTGTGTATATTGAGATGTTTGAGCAATATGGAATTAGGAGCTTATGCAAGATTTTCTGTATGACGGATACAACATCATACGAAAATCTGCCAAAGCATGTGCGATTCATCAGGCATTCAGATCTGTCAGATGGCAGTTGTTGTCATGATGAGGTTATAGATAAACGGAGGATAAGAGAGTGATAGATTCCAGCGTTTAGAGTTAAACAAACTGGAATTTGTCGAACTGACGACATACAGAAAAACAGCATAAAATTAATTAACCGGCAGGCGGTCTTATAACGAGACCGCCTGCTTTTTATATGCAACAATAATCCGCCTGTTATGTAAATGAAGGGATATAAAATCTTGACTTAGACACAACTAACTGCTATAATGACAAAAAGTCATTAAGGAGATGACAGCTTATATATGCAAAAAAGAATCAATGATACAGAAGTAAGAAAAAAACAAATACTGGAGAAAGCATCCGCATTGTTTTTGGAGAAAGGATATGCCGGAGTTGGAATTGACGAGATTGCAGCAGCATGTGGTGTTGTCCGTGGAACGATATTGCGATACTTTCACAGCAAAAAAGAACTCTATAATGAGATCCTTTTTGGAAGAGGCAATGCCGCCGGAACGATTTTAGGGGAATACTGCGAGGATAAGAGCATTCCTGTAACAGAGATCATCCAGAAACTGCTGATGGTTACGGAAGCGCAGTTTACTGAGGTTATTCATGGATACAGGGACAAATTGACAAATGAAGAATTTCGCCAGAATTTTGATGTGTTCCGGTTGCCGATATTCAGAAATGAAGCGGAAATGCTGGAGAAAATATTGATCCGTGGCAATGAAGAAGGTGTATGGAATATCCGTGATCCACATATACGGGCATACAGTTACATTTTCGCGATGTTTGGTCTGGCAGAGACACCGGAGCTGGATACCGAAATGATGAAGCAGGAAATCCGGGAGATAACAAAGCTTATGCTGCAGATAGAAATTTCAGAAGAAAATACGGAAGGAGAACAAAAATGTCATTAAAATATACGATTATAAAAAGATTGTTTCATATCATACCAATACAGAAGGTGATGGCAAAACCATATGATGAACTCACAAAGACGTTTCATACAGCAGAGGCAAAGCCATCTCAGGCAAAGGAATTAATACCGTTGGCAAAAGAAACCGGAAGAGATATGCTGCTTCCGTATTTTCCACTTGCGCCGGAGCATGATCTGATCGATGCACTGAATATGCTGTATGCGACTTATAAGATGGCATTAGAGCATTATCCGGCAGAGAATATTGCAATTTTAGGAGGTTCCTCCGGAGCAGCTATGACCCTTTGGCTGATGTCATATATCAATAAACAGGGAGAAGGTGTTCCGATGCCGGGAAAACTTGCGCTTAGTTCTCCGGGATCGGCATTGACAGCAGAAGAAAGAAAACGTGCAGAAGAACTTAACAAGACGGATTTGATCATGAGTACTTGCAGCACTTGATAATATTTTCAAAGGAATGGTAGGCGGAAAAAAACTTCCGGATGAATTGCTGTATATTTCAAGGGGGATTTACGATGGCATAAAGGATGTATATCTTTCATATGGCGGAGACGAAGTCTTTTCAGCGGCGGCACAGTCAACAGCAGAACGGTTAAGAAGTTATGGTGCAAAGGTTACGCTGGAGATCGAAGAAGGCATGTATCATACTTATGCAGTGATGCCGCTTGTAAAAGAAGCAATACCGGGACATCAGAGACTGGTTGCGTATCTGACAGTATAATAAACATAGTAAAGCAGTTTCGAAAAATGAAAAAAATTAAAATTTTGAAAGAGAATCAGCAATATTCAATATAGCAGATTGATATCATCAGGCAGGTAGTCTTATAACGAGACTGCCTGCTTTCTTTTATGCAAATAACTGCAGACATACAGATTATGAAATTATCAAAAAGTTGGAGCAGATATTTCATTCTATTTCCATCATACTCATTCAAAAAACTTCAAAAAAATGCAAATTAATGACTGGTCTTGAATGAAGTGTGCGGTAATATAAACCCAAGTTGAACGAATATGATTGATTTTGAACGAAATATCGGTTATAATGCATATATATGAATTTAATTGCAAATAATAAAATGATTTGATAATAAGGAGACATATATATGCTGACGGAAGAAAGATATAACAAGATACTGGAAGCTCTGAAGAATAAGGGAACGATCACAGTTGCAGAAATGACAGAGTGCACAGGAGCATCAGAATCAACCATACGGCGGGATCTTATCGCTCTCGATGAAATGGGAAAACTGAATAAAGTACACGGAGGAGCTACAGCAGTTGCACATCAGTTTATTGCAGATGAGATTGCAGTCAGTGTAAAAGAGCAGCTCTGTGTGGAGGAAAAGAAAGCAATCGCACGGTATGCGGTGAATATGATCAATGATGACGACTTTATTTTCATAGATGCAGGAACAAGTACCGGATGGATGATCGAATATCTGGAATCAACCAGAGCGACATTTGTCACAAATGGAATTGCACATATCAAACGGCTGATAAACAAAGGTCTTCGGGCATACATGATCGGAGGACTTGGAAAGCCGGTTACAGAATCTACGGTAGGCGCAGATTCTGTAAATAATATGAAGATGTTCAATTTCTCAAAATGCTTCCTTGGAACCAACGGTGTACATACAGATTACGGTTTCACGACAGTCGATGTAGAAGAAGCACTTGTAAAGATGGAAGCGATCAACCGCTCTTATGCGAGTGTTGTCCTTGCCGATCACACGAAGTTTGACAAGGTTACAGCGGTTACATTTGCAGGAATCAAGAAGGCGTGTATTATCACCGACCGACTTGTAAATGATAAGTATGCAGATGCAACAGTCATTAAGGAGGTAATGAAGGAATGATCTACACAGTGACTTTCAATCCGGCAATTGATTATGTTGTCAGAATGGAAAAACTGAAAATCGGTTCGGTAAACAGAAGCAGAGAAGAAGCCCTGTTCTACGGTGGAAAGGGAATCAATGTTTCGACAGTCCTTAAGAATCTCAGCGTGGATTCTGTAGCACTTGGATTTGTCGCAGGCTTTACCGGAAAAGCGATCGAAGAAGGAGTCGCTGCCCTTGGTGTAAAAGCTGATTTCATCATGGTTTCAGATGGCGTTAGCAGAATCAATGTTAAGCTGAAAGCCGGAGAAGAAACAGAGATCAATGGAAAAGGACCAAATATCAGCGATGCAGAACTGGAAGAACTTTATAAGAAGTTAGATGGTTTAACAGACGGTGACTGCCTGGTTCTGGCAGGAGCGATCCCACCATCTTTACCATCTGATGTGTACGAGAAGATCATGGCAAGACTTGCAGACAAAAAGGTTGATATCGTAGTCGATGCTACGAAGGATCTCCTGTTAAATGTTCTCAAATATCATCCATTTCTTATCAAGCCAAATAACTTCGAGCTTGGAGAAATGTTTGGTGTAACACTTCATTCCGATGAGGAGATTGAAGAATATGCAAAGAGATTACAGGCACTTGGAGCAAGAAACGTAGTGATCTCCATGGCGGGAGACGGATCTATGCTGACCACAGAGACCGGAAAGACATACAGAATGGGCGTTCCAAAAGGAAAAGTTGTTAATTCTGTAGGAGCCGGAGATTCTATGGTGGCAGGATTTATCGCAAGCTATTTTGCAGAGCATGATTACAAGAAAGCATTAAAGTACGGCGCAGCAACAGGCAGTGCAACCGCATTTTCAGAAGGACTTGCAACAAAAGACCAGGTTGAAAAACTTTTAGGACAATTTTAACAGTTGGGGAAAAGGGAGTAGAACCGACTGACCTGACCAGATCCTGATAAACCAGTATTTGAGTAAAGGAGAATGAGTATGAGAATAAGGGAGTTATTGAAAAAAGAAGGAATTGCCCTCGGTGTAAAAGTAGATTCTAAAGATGCGGCAATCGATTATCTGATCGATCTTCATGCAAAATCGGGCAATATAACAGATAAGGCAGAATTCAAGAAAGGAATTCTTGCAAGAGAAGAATCAGGTTCGACCGGAGTTGGAGAAGGAATCGCAATTCCTCATTCTAAGAATGCAGCAGTTAAGCAACCGGGACTTGCAGCTATGACAGTACCGGACGGTGTAGATTATGATTCATTAGACGGACAGCCTGCAAACCTGTTCTTCATGATCGCAGCACCGGAAAAAGGCGCAGATGTACATCTGGAAGTATTATCAAGACTCAGCATGCTGCTGATGGATGAGAATTTCAGAGCAGAACTTCTTGCAGCAAAGGATGCAGACCAGTTCTTAGATATCTGCAGCAAATATGAGATGGAAAAGTTCGCAGATGAACTTGGAGAAGCAACAGAAGAAAAGAAAGAAGATGTACCGGAAAAGACAGGATACAGAGTCCTTGCAGTTACAGCATGTCCGACCGGTATTGCACATACATTTATGGCAGCGGAAGCCCTTGAGAAAAAAGGAAATGAAATGGGCATCACGATCAAGGTTGAAACAAATGGCTCCGGCGGTGTTAAGAATCGTCTGACAGCAAAAGAGATTGAAGAATGTGACGGTATCATCGTAGCCGCCGATAAGAACGTGGAGACGGCAAGATTTGATGGCAAGCCTGTTATTTTCACAAAGGTGGCAGATGGTATCCATAAGCCGGAAGAACTCATCAATAAGGTGATCGAGGGTAAGGCTCCGATCCATCATGAGAGTGGAAAGAAAGAAGAGGAAGAAAGCGCAGGCGGCGTTGGAAGTCAGATTTACAAGCATCTGATGAGTGGTGTATCCCACATGCTTCCATTCGTTATCGGCGGCGGTATCATGATCGCACTGGCATTCCTGATCGATACGATCTGTGGATACGGTTCAACCGGTGGTTCAAACTTCGGTACCTGTACACCTCTTTCTGCATTCTTTAAATATGTCGGAGATCTGTCCATGGGACTGATGGTTCCGGTACTTGCAGGTTATATCGCATATTCGATCGCAGACCGCCCGGGTCTTGCAGTTGGATTTACCGGCGGGCTTCTTGCATCATCCGGTAATGCAGCGATCGCAAAATATATATGGGCAGGCGCAAGCCTTTCCCCATTCCAGAATTTTATCGCAAAATTCGGTTTCGTAGGCGAAGGCTTCGGTAATACAGTATCTGGTTTCTTAGGTGGTATTCTTGCAGGTTTCCTTGCAGGTTATATCGTACTTTTATTAAAGAAGATGTGTTCAAAGTTCCCTCAGTCATTAGAGGGTATCAAGCCGACACTGATCTATCCGTTAGTTGGTATTTTCCTTGTAGGCGTATTGATGGTATTTATCTTTAATCCATTGATCGGTCTTGTAAATACAGGACTTTCCAATATGCTTACAGCACTTGCAGATAAGAATCTGTTAGCTCTCCTTGGTCTGATCCTCGGAGCAATGATGGCGATCGACATGGGCGGTCCTATCAACAAGGCAGCTTATGTATTTGGCTCAGGAATGCTTTCTACAGCAGCAGACCTTGTATCAGCCGGTGCATCCCAGAGTGATGCAGCCGTTCAGACATGCTATATTTCCATGGCAGCCGTAATGATCGGTGGTATGGTTCCACCAATGGGAATTGCACTTGCATGTAAGCTGTTCCCTAAGAAATTCACAAAGGCAGAAAGAGGCTCAGCCGTTTCAAACTTTGTAATGGGTTGTTCCTTCATCACAGAAGGTGCGATTCCATTTGCAGCAGCAGATCCACTTCACGTTATTCCATGTACCTTGGTTGGTGCAGGTGCAGCAGGAGCATTATCAGCTGCATTCAAATGTACACTGATGGCTCCACACGGAGGAATCTTCGTATTTGCAACAGTAGGACATCCATTATTCTACATTCTTTCATGGGTGATCGGTTCTGTAGTAACCTGTTTAATGCTTGGTCTGATCAAGAAAAATGTAGTAGAGGAATAAAACAAAAACCCTATCCTTTTTAATAACGGCGGGAACGGAAAAGAATCTGTTCCTGCCGGATATAAATAAAACAGGGATATTTCAAATATTAAATTAAAAGCAACAGTACATTTGTCCAATTGGGGCAAATGATAAAAGACATATAAAAAGGAGAAGATAATTATGGTATCACAGACAGTTAAAGTTATTAATGAGCAGGGATTACACATGAGACCGGCAGGAGTATTTGCAAAGGAAATGACAAAGTTCAAGTGCAACGTAACAATTGATATTGCCGGTAAGAGAATCAACGCAAAGAGCGTTATGCTGATCATTGCAGCATGTATTAAGTGTGGAACAGAGATGACAATTGAGTGTGATGGTGAAGACGAGCAGGCAGCTCTTGCAAAGGCAGTAGAGCTGGTTGAATCCGGTCTTGGCGAATAGTCAGACAGCATTCTTTCATCTGGAAAGCGGGGTAGAAGATATGTTAAAAGGAATAGGCGGCTCAGCCGGTTATGGCATCGGAAAGGTTGTCATCATCAGTGATGGCAAACCGGAATATAAGCAGCATACAGTAACAGATACAGATGCTGAACTTCAGAGATTTGAGAATGCTATGGAAGTCTTTGTTGAAAAGACCCAGAAAATGGCAGATGCAATGAAAGAAAAGGTTGGAGAACATAATGCGGAGATTCTGGAAGGACATATCGTTCTGATGAGCGATCCATTTATGCAGGATCAGGTCAAGGAGCTGATCAGCAATGGCGAATGTGCAGAAGCAGCTGTTGACAGTGTATGCGATATGTTCGTATCCATGTTCTCTCAGGTAGATGATGAACTGACCAGACAGAGAGCAACTGACGTAGGAGATATCCGTGTCCGTATGCTTAAGATCCTGACCGGTACACCGGATATCAATATCGGTGATGTTCCTGCAGGTACAGTGATCGTTGCGAAGGATCTGACACCATCCATGACAGCAGGAATCGTAAAGGAAAATGTAGCAGGTATCATTACCGAGATCGGTGGTAAGACTTCTCATTCAGCTATCCTTGCAAGAGCACTTGAGATCCCGGCGGTACTTAGTGTAGATGGTATCGTAGATCAGGTGTCCGATGGTATGATGGCAGTTGTAGACGGATGTGAAGGCATCTGTATCCTAGAACCTGCAATGGACGAGATTGCAGAATATGAGACAAAGCGTGCAGACTATCTGAAAGAGAAGGAACTGCTTCAGATTTACAGAGGAAAAGATACAGTAACTGCTGATGGAACAAAGGTTGCTTTATATGGCAATATCGGCAATCCGGAGGATGCCAAAGGTGTTGTGGCAGCGGATGGTGAGGGTGTAGGCTTATTTCGTACCGAGTTCCTGTTCATGGGAACAGACAGACTTCCAACAGAGGACGAGCAGTTTGAAGCATATAAGGCAGCAGCCGAGACGATGCAGGGCAAGGAAGTTATTATCCGTACACTGGATGTCGGCGGTGATAAGAATATTCCATATCTGGGATTGGAGAAAGAAGACAATCCGTTCCTTGGTTTCCGTGCAGTCAGATATTGTCTGAAGAATGAGGACAGCTACAAGGTACAGCTTCGTGCATTGCTTCGTGCGAGTGCATTTGGCAACATCAAGATCATGGTTCCGCTTGTGACCTGTGTAGATGAGATCCGACGGGTAAAAGAACTGGTAGCGGAACTTAAGAAGGAGTTAGATGTAGAGGAAATAGCATATAACAAGGACATTCAGGTCGGCGTTATGATTGAGACTCCTGCGGCCAGTCTGATCGCAGATCTTCTGGCAAAGGAAGCTGATTTCTTCAGTATCGGTACAAATGATCTGACCCAGTACACAATGGCGGTTGACAGAGGAAATGCTAAGGTTGCGTATCTGTATTCTGCATACAATCCTGCTGTTCTTCGTTCTATGAAGAATGTTATTGAAGCAGGAAATGCAGCAGGCATCATGGTAGGTATGTGTGGTGAAGCAGCCGCTGATCCATTACTGATCCCACTTCTGATCTCCTTTGGACTGGGAGAGTTCAGTGTATCAGCAACTTCTGTTTTAAGAACCAGAGGCACGATTGCCAAATGGTCAAAGGCAGATGCAGATGCTCTTGCAGCAAAAGCATTGTCCTTATCCACAGAAGCCGAGGTGGCTGAACTGTTAAAAGCCTCCGCAAGATAAGAGAGGGTTATGTCCATTCTATCGTGGACTGACAGCATATAAAACAACCATCCCTGTACAGCATACCTATTATTTCGCAAGTCGTTTGCACTCTATTTCAACGCAACGGTACTAAGAGCTTCTTGCCCATGGCAACTCGCTAAGGACCGGCGTTGAAAAAGGCTTGCTACATAATAGTATACTATACAGGGATGGTTGTTTTTATATACATTGTTAATTCACGATAGAATGGACATGAAAAGATTAGGCTAACGCAGACAGTCTTTAAAAGTGCATTATTTTCCGAGGCCGTTTTCTGCATATTTGAACAACGCTTTAAATGTCAAGAATTAATATTTGCTAAATTTTAGGAAAATGTGTAGAGGTTTTCACGAAATTCTTACGAATATAAATTTACACTGGAATTTTCTGGTTGAAATTTGGTAATATTTTATTATAGAAGTCTGAAAAGGGAAATGAATTTGAGCCTTAAGGGTAGGACGAGATTTGGCACATATCGACAGTTGGAGATGTTTTCAATAAGTAGAGAGGAAGATTAGTTATGTTTGAAAACGAAAAAGTGAAACATGTAAAATTTGGTGAGGGAAACGTAGTTGAATGTGATGGTACACACATCCGTATTTTATTTCAGTGTGAGAATATAGAAAAGACTTTCACTTATCCGACCGTATTTGAGAAATTTGTAAGATTTGACAGTCAGGACGCACAGGACAAGGTCACAGATGATCTGAATACCGCAAAAGAGGAAGCCGCAAAGCTGGAAAATCTGAGAAAATTATTCATGGCTGAGCAGGCAAAGAAGCGAAAGCTGGAGAAAGCAGCCAAGGCAGCAAAGAAAAGATAAAGCAAGAGCACCCGGTCGGGTGCTTTTTTCAATTCCGGATTTTTACAAAATATCTGCCATTGTTTTGTCTTGTGTTCTTCTCGGATATCCGTTACAATCAGACTTGGAGAGATGGCGGCAATATACTAAGTAAAAAATACGCATGTTATTCTGTTCTGTCAGTATCGAGAAAGGAGATGGAACATGGATAACGAAATTGTATATTCCTCCAAGGCAACTGATCAGAAAGTACAGTATGATGCCAGTGCCAAGCGGCTGCTAGGGCAGAAGATCATACTGGCGCATATACTGATACTCTATGTACGGCTGCGTGATCGGATTGGCGAGTGAGATTCCGCCAAAGGAAGAAAGATATGAACTGCATCGATTACTGGGAGCGTTACTATCGCAGACAATGACGGCAGAACAAAAATTGAAGCTTATGAAACAGGAGTATGACATACCGGTAGAGAGGCACGGTATAAGAGATGGGGTGAAAATCATGTGCAATCTGAGTGAAGGCGTAGAAGAAATGGGATATGCCAAGGGCGAAGCCGCTGGCATAGCTGCTGGAAGGGCAGAAGGCGAAAAAATAGGCGAAGCACGAGGTAAGGTCATTGGAAGATCTGAAGGAAGATTAGAAGGAAAATCGGAAGAAAGAGCTGATATTATCCTGAAAATGCATAAGAAAGGCTATTCCTTAGAGCAGATCATGGATGTAACCGAAATGAGTGAAGCTGAAATCAAGGCAATTATAGGATAAAGACATAGACGGAACAGATAATGTGTATATCTTTTGGCGTGTATGAAATACATTAGACCATAAAAGCTTTCCATAGTAAAAAGCTGCCATACATTAATGGATTAATTTTTTTTAAGGTATTATCTCCACTATGTATGGCAGTTTTTTACATTTGTTTATAGGCGTTACCCCATTCAACCATAGAGTCAAGGATTGGCTTTAAGGTCTGTCCGAGGTCGCTTAACGCATATTCTACACGTGGCGGAACTTCCGGATATACGGTTCGGGTGATCAGCCCATCTTCTTCCATTGAGCGAAGGCTGTCGGTCAGAACCTTCTGGCTGATACCGGTCAGATCGCGTTTGAGTTCGTTGAATCGCCATGGACGCTGTAACAGATTTCTTATAATAAGCAGCTTCCATTTACTTCCGATCAGAGCAACGGTCGTTGCAACCGGACATTCAGGTAATTCTTCTTTTGTTAACATAACAGTGCCTCCTTGTATTTGTTTTATATCTAACATTTATTTTGTATCTAATATTCTTTTTTTTTGTTACATCCAATTATAATCTAACATCCCATGTGGGGTCAATTAGTTACAAAAAGGTAACCGGGGTTACTTTTTGGTGACCAGGTAATAAAAAAGTGCGTACTTTTTTTGAAAATCAGAATTTGTTATGTTGATAATGCAAGAGGGCAACAGCCCAAAAATAAAATTATCAGGAGGTAACAGAAGATGGCATTATCAAATATTGCAGATTGGAAAGACGATAAGGACAAGCGGGCAGGTGCAGCGTGCGGAACGGCATGCGGAGCATCCGACAAACC
>DJPV01000024.1:15087-32903 GCA_002437435.1 Lachnospiraceae bacterium UBA6403
ATGCGGAGCATCCGACAAACCGGTAGCATGTGGAACAGCATGTGGAGCGTCTGACAAGCCAGAGCAGAAATAAGATGAAGAAATAAGGAGGCATGGACAGGATGAGTCAGTATTTTGCATTTCAATGGCATATCACAGATGAGTGTGATCAGCGGTGTAAGCACTGTTATATATTTTCAGGGGCAGGATGTAAGGAATTAAAGAGCATGACCTGGGAGCAGATGCAGGAGGTTGTGGCAAACTGTGAAGATTTCTGTAAGGTCTATCACAGAGTACCGTACTTCTATATTACTGGCGGCGATCCTATCCTGCATCCTGATTTCTGGAAATTGATGGTTCTGTTAAAGAGCAAAAATATTCCATTTACGATCATGGGAAATCCATTCCATCTGAACGATGAGATCTGTAAAATGTTAGCCGTTTGCGGCTGTGAAAAATACCAGATGTCGTTAGATGGAATGAGAGAGACCCATGACTGGTTTCGGAAACTGGGCAGCTTCGATCTGACGCTGGAAAAAGTCGGCTGTCTGAATCGGGCAGGAATTCGGAGCATTATCATGAGTACGGTTTCAAAGACAAATATGCATGAGATACCGGATATTATCGATGCAGTTGTTCAGGCTGGCGTGGATGTGTATGCATTTTCAAGATATGTACCGACCGGTGGCGAGGTCGATACCAGCATGACACCGGAGGAATACCGGGAGCTTTTGTCTGTCTGTGATGCGAAGTATAAGGCATATGAAGCGGCAGGCTGCAAGACGTATTTTAACAAAAAGGATCATCTGTGGACGTTATATGAGTATGAGACAGGAGCATTTACGCTGCCGGAAAATGTGCAGGCAGGCATGATCTATGCGGGTTGTAATTGCGGTAACTGTCATATCACGATTTCGTCAAATGGTGATGTGATGGCATGCAGGCGTGTTATGGATAGTAAGGTGGCAAATGTATTTGAGGACCGGCTGGCAGATGTGTGGATCTGTCAGATGGAGAAATACAGAGATTATGAGAAATTCAGCAAATGCAGCAAGTGTGAATTAAAGGCATGGTGCAGAGGATGCCCGGCTGTTGCAAATGGAACGACCGGCAGCTTTTACGGAGCAGATCCTCAGTGCTGGAAAACGAAGAATGATGTAACAGGGGAAGCACTGACCTGTTAGCAGGTGGCATCCCGGAAGAAGAAAGAGACAATTTAGAGGCAAGACTCTAACAGGATGTTAATTCCTGCAACTTATATATTAGAAGGAGAAAAAGAGATGGATCTGGCAACGTGTTTAAAGAAGATGGAATTAGTGGGTGTTCTTGCATTTGCAACAGTGGATAAGGATGGTGCGCCACAGATACGAAATATCAGTGCAATCCATTATGAACCGGATGCCCTGTATTTTTATACGGCAAGAGGAAAGAATTTCTGTCAGGAGCTTCTGGAAGATGGACGGGTTCAGATTCTTTGCTATACGAAGTATAAAGAGATGATACGTTTGTCGGGAAAGGCATATGTGGTGCGCGAGGAAGAACAGGAGAAATGGCGTGAGATTATATTTGAGGAGCAGCCTTATCTGGCAAATGTCTACCCGGGTGATACCAGAAGTATCGGAATTATATTCTGTATCGATCAGGGTGAAGTAGAATATTTTAATCTGGGTGTGAATCCGATATTTCGTGAGACATACAGCCTTGGAAATGCTATAATTCGGGAAAAGGGATATGTGATAACAGATGCCTGCATCGGCTGTGGTAAGTGCGAAAAGATTTGTCCCCAGAGGTGTATCGAAAGAGGAACACCATATAAGATCAATCAGCAGCATTGTCTGCATTGTGGAAATTGTTATGAGAACTGCCCTGTTCAGGCAATCATGCGAAAGTGACAGGGGATAAAATAAAAGAATAGAAGAATAAAAACTGATAGTGATAACTAAATGATAGATAAAATTAACTGACAGAAATAATGAAATGGATATACAGACAGAAACAGAGAATCAGATTATGAAAAAGATTAAGTATAGAAATGATAAAATAACATTTGAAACATTTTTGTCCGGGACACCTGCCAGAGATTATGTGTTCCAGAAGACGCCATATGAGGAACAGATCCGTCTGGCTTCCCAGATGCTACAGGATGCAGAATACGTTCTGGTTGGAGCAGGTGCGGGAATGAGTGCAGCCGCAGGCGCGCAGTATGGCGGAACATTTTTTGAGGAGAATTTCGGAGAGTTCCAGAAGAAATATGGAAAAGGACCATATATGCAGGATATGTATTCTGCAGGCTTTTATCCGTACCCGGATGAAGAAAGTTACTGGGGATACTGGTCGAAGCAGGCGATCCTTGGCGGTATCGATCTGGATGTGACGCCGCTTCATAAGACACTGTTAAGTATGCTTTCGGGGAAGAAGATATTTGTCTTAAGCACAAATGCAGATGGTCAGTTTGTAAAGGCGGGGCTGCCGGAGAATCGGATCTTCTGTACACAGGGAGATTATTTCCATATTCAGTGCGGAAAAGGCTGTCATGATAAACTTTACGATGCGGTAGATATGTTCCGACAGATGGATCAGGCACGGCGGGATTGCAGGATACCGACATATATGGTTCCGAAATGTCCGGTGTGCGGCGGGGCTATGGACATAAATCTGCGGAAGGATCAGCATTTCGTTCAGGATGCGGCATGGTATGAGGCAGAGCAGAGATTTGGAGATTTCCTGTCTGAGGCAGAGAAGGGCAGACTGGTACTGTTAGAGGTAGGCGTAGGATTTAACACACCAATGATAATAAGATTTCCATTTGAAAAACTGGTCAGAGAGAATAAAAATATCTCGATGATCCGCCTGAATCTTAATGAAGCAGTTGTGCCGGAGAGCCTTGGTGACCGCGCGGTCGGAATCAATGCAGATATGAAAGAGAGCATTACGGATATGGAAGGAAGCAGAAATTGATGAATCACGAGGAACAGAGACAATGGCTGATCCAGAAGTTGCTGGATGAAGATGCATATTATAAGAATTACAGGATTCCGGAGGATGAACAGGAGCAGAAGGATCTTCTGCGCTCCCTGATGAATGTACGGATGCCGAAGAAGATCAGTCAGGAATTTTTAAGGATTCAGGACGAATATCTGACAGAGGAAAATGAAAAGGCAGGAGTTACAGAGCTGGCAGACTTGTCTCCGACAAAATCAGATGACCGGATCTATCTCTGGCAGGGAGATATAACAGCACTAAAGGTGGATGCGATCGTAAATGCTGCAAACAGCCAGATGTGCGGCTGCTTCCGTCCGATGCATAATTGCGTGGACAATATCATTCACTCAAAGGCAGGAATAGAACTCAGGCTGCGCTGTAACGATATCATGCAGGCGCAGGGACATGAGGAGCCGACCGGACAGGCTAAGATCACACCGGCATTTAACCTTCCATGCAAATATGTACTTCATACAGTAGGCCCGATCGTGCAGGGACGGCTGCGGAAGGAACACGAGGCATTGCTGACATCCTGCTATCGTTCCTGTCTGGAGCTTGCAGAAGAAAATGGAGTATCAAGTATTGCCTTTTGCTGTATCTCGACAGGTGTATTCATGTTCCCAAATAAGCGGGCGGCAGAGATCGCAGTGGAAACCATGCAGAAGTATCTGGAAGAAACAGGAAGCCGGATGCAGGTGGTATTTAACGTGTTCAAGGATGAGGATCTTCATATATACAAAAAAATTCTTGACTTGGAGTAAGGTTCAAAGAGTATGATGGGAGTGTACGAAAAAGGTACGCTCCTTTTTAGTATATAAATACGGAAAACACCAGAGCAAGTTTAAGTAAGATGGAGAGTGATAGTATGAAGACTACAAATAGAGAAGAATTTGAGAAGCAGAACGTATTTGGAACAGGAACAGCAAATACGGCATATGCACAGTATTTTATCGGAGATTCCTTTTTGAATCCACTGACTGATGCTAAGACAGGATTATTTCTTGCAAATGTAACATTTGAGCCGGGATGCCGGAACAACTGGCATATCCATCACGCAACAAAGGGCGGCGGACAGCTTCTGATCTGCACAGCCGGAGAGGGCTGGTATCAGGAAGAGGGAAAAGAAGCAGTCAGCCTTGTGCCGGGAACTGTAATTACGATTCCGGCAGAGGTAAAGCATTGGCATGGTGCGAAGAAGGATAGCTGGTTTTCCCATATCGCAGTAGAAGTACCGGGCGAGAATTGCAGCAATGAATGGTGCGAACCGGTCACAGATGAAGAATACGATAAGTTAGCATAGAAAAGGTGGATTAATCATGGCAGTAAAGCAGACAGCAGGAAGAACACAGCTTGGAGAATTTGCTCCAAAGTTTGCAGAATTAAATGATGATGTATTATTTGGCGAGGTATGGAGCAGAGAAGACAAACTGTCCCTCAGAGACAGATCTCTTGTAACCGTAGTCGCACTGATGGCACAGGGACTTACCGATGAATCCTTCCGTTATCATCTGATGAGTGCAAAGGCAAATGGAATCACACAGGAGGAAATTGCTGAGATCGTTACACATGCAGCATTTTACTGTGGATGGCCAAAGGCGTGGGCAGTATTCCGTATGGCAAAAGAAGTCTGGGCAGAAGAGGATAAGTAGGAGAAATGTGGCAGTTGTGGTATAATGAGTATTGGTTTATCATAATAAAATACAAACAGGAGACAGCATGGAAAAGTTAGTATTAATACATGTAGATGACACCGAATACCACAAGATACAGAACATTGCGGGCCGGATGAGGATCACGGTAGACCGGATACCGGAAAAAATAGTGACAGCGAATTATAAGCTGGGCGAGCTTGTAAATGGAGTCTATAAAAAAGCGGTGGATACGATAGATGAAACTGACCGGAAGCAGGAAAATACTGTAAAGCATTCTTCAGAGACGGAGATGGCGGATGCACAGATAAAGAGCCGTGCGGACAGCCTGATCCTTTTATGTAATCTGAAAGAAAAGCGGCTGGACAAGATGTTGTTCGAACTTCGTCATGGTGATGTGAAGATTATGTACAAAGCTATCCTGACACCAAGCAACCGGGACTGGACAGTTCCGATGCTGATGCAGGAGCTTCGCAGAGAACGATTTGCAATGATGAGAAAGTAAAAAAATGATCGTGCAGGGATGAATTGGATTCTCCTGTACGATCATTTTTTTATAGTACGGTTCTTACACATACAGATAAAGCTTCATGCTTTACTTATGCTTTTGGCTGCTGCTGGGTGATACAGTGGATATTGCCGCCGCCGTAAGCGATTTCTTCGGTACGGACACCGACAACCTTACGTTCCGGGAACATGGATTGTACCTGACGGATGGCAAGAGCGTCATTTTCATCACCGTACTGTGGCAGGATGATGCCTCCATTTACGATCAGGAAATTCAGATAAGAGGCGATCGCAAGGTCACCGTTTTTTCTTGGTGTGCTTCCGGGAACTGTATCGACTGTTTCCATGCCTTTCAGATAAACCGGAGCTTTGGTTGTGCAGAGCTTATGAACAATCAGCTTCCTGCCTTTGGCATCTACGGTATTTGACAGGGTGTGATAAGCTGCCTGTGCTTCTTTATAGAATGGGTCGTCCGGGTCATCCGTATAGATGCAGGCTGCTTCGCCGGGACGGACGAAGCAGGCAACATCATCGATATGTCCATTTGTCTCATCCGGGTCGATGCCGTCCTTGATCCAGATGATCGTATCGACATTCAGATAATCTTTTAGCTTCTGCTCGATCTGAGCTTTTGTGAGATTTGGATTCCTGCCCTTTGACAGCAGACACATTTCGGTGGTGATCAGTGTACCTTCCCCATCGACATGAAAAGAGCCGCCCTCTAATACGAAATCATCGGTTCGGTAAGAATCAATCTGTTCCAGTTCGCAGATCTTGGATGCGATCTGATCGTCCTTATCCCATGGGAAATACAATCCGTCGACCAGTCCGCCCCAGGCATTGAAGGTCCAGTCACAGGCGCGTGTTTCGCCTTTATCATTTATCAGAAAAGACGGTCCCATATCTCTGCACCATGCGTCATTGCTGCTCATTTCAACGATCCGTACACTGTCGGGCAGCATGGCTTTGGCATGCTCGTATTGTGCTACAGATACACACATCGTAACAGGTTCGAATTCTGAGATCGCAGCAGCTACATTTGCAAATGTTTTCTGTGCCGGTTTCGCACCGTCTCTCCAGTTGTCAGTTCGTTCCGGCCAGATCATAAAGATCTGCTTCTGTTCTTCAAATTCTCCCGGCATACGGAAGCCGTCAGCCTTTGGGGTAGAGTTTATAATACGTTTTGCCATTCCTGTATCCTCCTATCGCAAATAAAATTCACATATCGTACTTGAAAATCGCCTCCTGCAGGCAGGTGATTTTTCAGCCTTACATTTGATAAAACAAAACGGAGCAACTCAATCCTTGAATTGCTCCGTTGCATGTGTCTGTATTTATTTCTTATTACGATAGCACAGAGGAAAATAGAAATCAAGTTTATCTCATTGTGCGTGGGGCATAAAAAAATTGAGCAGTCAGGACAATTGTATAAGAAAGGGGGAGTGACTATACTTTGTATCATCCGAAAACTATAGGCAGGGAAAGCAGAGAGGAGGATGCTTATGAAGATAAGTTATCCGGGAATATATCAGGGCTATTCGACGGAGATATATGATTCCTATGTAAGACATAGTGTGTATGTACCGGTTCGGGATGGTACCAGATTGGCAGTTGATTATCTGGTTCCGGCGAGAACTGGTGTGGAGCAAAAGGATAAATTCCCGATCGTATTCCAGTTTACACCATATAACAGATGTAATTATGGATCAGGACTTCGCACCTATGATATAGAATCTTATGATTACGATGGAGCAGAGAATAATGCTTATATGCTGACCGGACACGGATATATATTTGCAAAGGCAGATGTCCGTGGAACAGGCGCCTCATATGGTACAAGAGTTGCTCCGAATAATGAGCAGGAATGTCTGGATGGGTATGATATCGTTGAGTGGCTGGCTGCACAGCCATTTTCAAATGGAAAGGTAGGAATGATAGGATCTTCTTATACCGGTCAGACCCAACTTGAGATCATGAGAATGTGTCCGCCGCATCTGACTGCGGTATGTATCGGAAATACCAATATCGATGCATTTGATGGATGGATGCGCGGGGGAATTATTTCTGATTTTGGAAATGACGATGAAGAAGAATTACTGGGGCATGAGCGGCAGAAGACAGTTGCCGACCGGGTATTTGAGACAGTTCCGGTGGATGAAGACAAGAATTCCTCCATGCTTCGTGATGCAATTATAGAACAAAGTACAGGAGGTTTGTGGGAGCATCTGTTTGATGATCTGCATTACAGAGACAGCGTATCAGAACTGACGGGAACGAGATATCTGGAAGAAATATCACCCAGCCGGTATCTGGATGATATTAATGCGTCGGGAGTGGCAGTTTACATTCTGGCAGGAATGTATGATCCATATAGAAGAGATGCCTTTTTGTTGATGAAGAATCTGACAGTGCCTAAGAAGCTGGCATTTGGAAGCTGGTATCACTGTTATGCCAAGAATGATCCGGACTGGCCGGTTGAGCACCTCAGATGGTTTGATTACTGGTTAAAAGGAATCGATAACGGAATTATAGATGAACCGCAGTATTTCCTGAAATGTGAAAATGACAGGGAAAAGGATGCATTTTACCGGAACTGGCCGGTTGAGAGCGGCAGTCGTGAGACATTTATTCTGACTGATTCAGGAACCCTTGTTAAAGAATCCGACCGGATGATAAAAGAAAATGACAGATCGAATCAGAAGTCGTCAGGTATTCAGTATCAGGCGGTTTATGGGATACAGACAGGTATAGAAGATTATTATGCCGAAGAGATGGATGATCCGGAGAAAGTGTTGGTGAGCAGGACAGAACCATTCAGAGAGAACCGGATATTTACAGGTCATCCAATGGTAAATATCTGTTTTCGGATGCTTCAGGCAGAAGAAAATGATATTGATTTTTATATCACACTTTCTGATTACGATCCTGTTTCCGGGCAGGCTCATATCATATCAGATGGCAGACTCCGGGCATCATTCAGGAAAACAGGAGAAGCCCATTATGATTTCCTCGGACTTCCATGGCATCCGGGCAGGGAGTGTGATATACAGCCGATAAATAGTCAGGAGGAATATGAGATCACAATTGATCTGATGCCGGTCTCATATGAGATAAAAGCAGGTCATGAACTGCATCTGGGAATCTCAAATTCCATGAGATGTTTTGATTATCTGCATCGAAAAGAATATGATGACGGAGTTCTGACACATGGTCCGAAATGGCTGCTGATAACAGATGGAAGAACAACACTTGAGATGCCGGATATTTACATGTCAAATAAAATAGGATAAGGAGTAATCATATATGAACAGACAGAATTATACAATTACGATCACCAGACAGTTTGGAAGTCTGGGACGACCGATCGCAAAAAAGATGGCGGAATTATTAGATATCGAGTATTATGACAGAGATATAGTGGAGCAGGCGGCAGAACGCCTGAATCTTCCGATCTCTGTAGTAGATGACAGAGAAGAATCTGCGAAGTCACCAAATACAGGAAGATTTTTCAGCATGATGTTTCCACTTGGTAAGGGTACAAATGAAGTGCAGGATAAGATATTTGAAGCACAGCAGAATATTATCAAGTTTGTATCAGAGAAGCATCCATGTATAATTGTAGGAAGATGTTCAGATTATGCGTTGCAGAATGCACCAAATTGCACCCATATTTATATTTACTCATCTTATGAGAACCGGCTGGATAACTGTATAAAGGATCTGAAGTTATCGATGGATGAAGCGAAGCGGATGATCGAAGCCGTTGACAGTGCAAGAGATTCTTATCATATGACATATGCGGGATATCATCCATATGATCCGGATTATAAAGATGTTATGATCGACAGCAGTTATTTGGGCGTGGATCAGACAGCCGAATATCTGGTTCAGCTTGTAAAACGGAAATATAATCTGTAGGAGGACACTGGTATGAGAAAAGTACAGGTAAAAGCAATTACAGGAATATATGAAGGGTTTTATAATGAAAATGAAGTTGCCAACTTTCTGGGGATCCGTTATGTGAAGCCTCCAAAGCGCTGGAAGGTGGCAGAACCTCTTTCACCATCGGATGAATTAATAGAAGCGTTAGAATACAGTCCATGCTGTTATCAGAATTGGGAAAAAGAGGAATTTGACGAAAAGCCTCCGATGAGTGAAGACTGTCTGACATTAAATATCTGGGTCAAGGATATCGAGCAGAAAAAGAAGCCGGTCATGATATGGATTCACGGTGGAAGTTATAATACAGGATCGAATCGAATGGACTGTTGCCATGGTATGTATTGTGGAGATCGTTTTGTACGTTCCAATCCTGACATTATATATATCAATATCAATTACAGGATAAATGCCTTTGGTTCTATGGATCTGACTCTGGTAGATCCATCCGGCGAATATAAGGACAGCAGTAATTTACAGACACATGACCAGTTAGCTGCGATCCGTTGGGTATATGAGAATATAGAAGCATTTGGCGGAGATCCTGAAAATATAACGATCTTTGGACAGTCAGCAGGTTCTTATTCTGTGGCAACGTTATTGTTGATACCGGAGACAAAGAAATATGTAAAGAATGCGATCTGTGAAAGCTCTGCTGTTGATGAGACGATAAAAACACCAAAACAGGCACAGATGATTGGCAGACAGTTTCTTCAGATCACGGGCGCAGAGACATTGGAAGATTGTCTTGCACTAAGCCCGGATGAAGTGCTTGCTGCCGCAAAGAAGATCATGGAGAATCCGATCTTTCCGGCATGGTGTGCGATGAGAGATGGAAGCTTTATTCCAAATGAGATCTATGAGACATTGGAAAATGGCTCTGCAAAGGGAATTACAGTTATGAATGGTTCAACCTCCGGTGAATATGACTGTATGAGTGATGTCTCTACAGATGAGGAGATAGAAGATATGGCAAGATTTGCCTATACAAGAACTGTAACAGATGACATGATCGAGGAATATATACATCATTATCCGGATCGGGACAGACGGACAGCATTAAAAGATCTGTTTAACGATTCTATGCGGATCACACATGTCAAAATGTCAGACTGTCTTGTGAAGGGCGGATCGACCGTATATATGTATTATATCAGTTATATGGATGAAACAGACCGGATTCGTCCGCAGCATTGTTACGAGATCCCATTTGTTACAGAACGAACAGATGAACAGATCTACATGAGTTATAAGATACCGGAGCCTGTTCAGGGAAGAACACCTACCGAAGAACAGCAGAGACGCATTCAGGGATGTTGGGCGCAGTTTGCAAGAACCGGAAATCCAAATGGCGCGCATCTTCCGGTGATCTGGGAAGCATATACCCCGGAATACAGGGATACGATGGTGATCGATCATCCGTGGCATATGGAGCATGGAGTGCGGAATGAAGATGTTGATCTGTTTATGGAGGCAGCGACAACGGTAGATCCATCACAGGATGATATTTATAAGGGATAAAATGGATTTTTAAATATATGAGACACGAAGTTGAACAGAAGTAATTGACTTTGCACTGTGCATGGTGCACAATAATGATTGATAGCAGTAACCATTGTACAAAATAAATTCTGTGCTATACTGTGTTCATATTCAAAAAAGAAATAAAGTGAATTGCAAAGAAGCAATGATATAGAAATATGTCGTTGCTTCTTTTTTCTTTACAGAGAGCTCCTGTAAAGAAACCGTCCGGGGTGATCGAAGATACATCAGATGATGATCGGGCACAAATAATTATATCAAGGAGGCAGTTCTATGAGAAAAAAGTTTTTATTGGGAATTTTAGTTGCAGCTATGGCATTCAGTGTGGTTGGATGCGGAAGCAAAAAGAGTAATACAGGAAATCAGAAAGAAGTAAAGTCGCTTGAAACATATGTAGATGATACCTCGGTTACACCGAAAGAAGGAGGAACCTTTAAACTGGGCGTGTATGGCTCACCAACCTGTATCGGTTATCCGGGTGACATTCTTACGATGATGAACAGGGAAGCGTCCCAGCCATGTATTGAGACATTAGTACAGGTCGGTGATGATGGAGAACTGGAACCGCTTCTGCTGGAATCTTTTGAGGAACTCCCGGAAGAAAATAAAATTGTTCTTCACTGCCGGGATGGCGTAAAGTTCCATGACGGAACCGTTTGTGATGCGGAAGCGATCAAATATAATCTGGAAACTACATTTGAATATCTGGCACTTGAATATCCTTGTGATATCTCATTTGTAGTTGTCGATGATTTGACATTGGAGATACAGATGTCACAGTGGGTACGTGGAGTTACATATGATCTGTTATATGAATATGGCAAGATTGCTTCTCCTACTTATCTGAAATCAGTTGATTATGATACAGCATGTTTTAATCCGGTAGGAACCGGCCCGTTTGTATTTGATTCCTATGACGTAGACGAGAAGATCACATATAAGAAAAATGAAAACTATTATGGTGACGGTCCATATGTAGATGCGATAGAAATTTATATATTTAATGATGAAGCAGGAATTAAGTCAGCGCTTCAGACACAGGCAATCGATGCAGTTATCGATGCAGAGTATACCGTAAATGCAGATTATTCAGCAATGGATGGCATTATAAAAACAAGCAGAAATACACTCTCAGGCTGTATGACTTACAATATCCTGTTTGGAGCGGTAGACGGAACACCGCTGGCAGATTCTGATGTAAGAAAAGCAATCTCATATGCGTGTGATCTGAAGACGATTGCAGATTCCATGAAGGAGTATGGAGCAGTTTATTCAAATCAGATGGCACCTGCAGATGCATACGATCATACGGACAATGTAACAGGATATTCTTATGACGTAGATAAGGCAAAAGAGCTTCTGGAACAGGCAGGATATAAAGATGGATTTGAGCTGACCGGATATTACTACAATGCAGAGCCGATCTCCGGCGATATCATGACAATGATGCAGGCATATCTGTCAGAGGTCAATATTAAGTTAAATATCACACCAATTGATATTGCTGCATTATCAGAATATTTATTTGGCGGCGGATGTGATGGAATCATCATTACCGGTAATAATGGTACACCGGAACAGATGACAGCATTTCAGGAGCAGAGTATGGGTGGCAGCGCCGGATCTATCTGTGAACCGGTTCTTGCAGATTCTAAGGAAGCAGTCGATCTGTACGATAAGGCACTGTTATCTCTGACAGAGGAAGATGAGGTCAAGTATGTAGCAGAAGGAAATGCCATTATCTATGATCAGGACTGTATCGCTACCGGAATCCTGACATTATATCCACAGGCATATGCGAGAGATTATGTAAGAGGTTCCAAGATCGGTTATAACAATGTAACACAGTGGAGTCCGGCTACAGTATGGCTTGACAAATAATAGAAGTGGGGTGTCGGTATGGTCAGATACATAAGTAAAAGAATTGCACAATCTATCCTGGTCTTATTTTTGGTATCGATAGTCATCTATGGGCTTATGTATATGATGCCCGGCGATCCGGTATATGCGGTTTATGGAACGAACCTGAAACCAGGACAGTACGAAGAAAAATATATAGAAATGGGACTTGATAAGCCGGTATATGAACGATATGCCAAATGGCTGGGCGGAGTATTTCAGGGAAATCTGGGATCTTCAACCAAATATCATATGCCGGTAGCTACCCTTATAAAAGCAAGACTTCCGGTAACCCTGTACATAGGTGGCTGGAGTATCCTTTTAGGAACGATCATTGGTGTAGTGCTTGGTATCATATGTGCCATGCATGCAAGGAAAATGACGGATAATATTCTTACGGTGCTGGCAAATATAGGATGTGCCGTCCCCGATTTCTGGATAGCGGTGATCTTAGTCGCAATTTTCTCAACAACACTTGGGCTGCTTCCTTCATTTGGATTTTCATTCCCATGGGAGAATGGTTTTGCAGACAGCTTTAAGCATCTGGTCATGCCGGTTATAGCGATGACAGTTGGAACTGCCTCGATCACGACAAGGCAGACAAGAGCCAGTATCGTAGAGGTTCAGGAGATGGAATTTGTCAGAGCAACAAGGGCGAAGGGATGCAAAGAATCCAAAGTGATGGTCCGTCATATTTTCCGAAATGCGCTCATTCCTATCGTAACGCATATCGGACTGATGTTCCCGGTTATCATAGCCGGAGCTGTTACGATCGAGCGCATATTTGCAATTCCGGGCATGGGCGATCTGATGGTAACAGGTGTATTAAATCAGGATACGGCAGTTGTTCAGGCTTGTATATTGATCCTTGCAGCAAGCATCTGTCTTGCGAATCTTATCGTAGATATTGTTTATTGTATCGTTGATCCAAGGATCAAGCTTCAGTAGGAGGTATGGGCATGGAGGATAAAGAAAGAAGAAAAGAAAAGAGAAAAATATTTCTCAGAACATTATTTGCAAAAAAGCCTGTACTTGTAGGAGCAGTATTGATCATCCTTTTTCTGCTGATAGCAGTGCTTGCTGGAGTGATCAGTCCCTATGATCCTTATGCGATCAGTCCGATGGAGATATGGAATTATCCGTCAGGCAGTCATCTGCTTGGTACAGATGGAACCGGGCGGGATGTTTTAAGCAGAGTGATCTACGGAACCAGAACCTCCCTGATCGTAGGTTTAGGTTCGGTGCTTTGTTCTACAGTGATCGGAATTGCACTTGGTCTGATCTCAGGATATATAGGCGGGATCGTGGATGCAGTCATTTCCAGATTCTTAGATGCATTTATGGCTGTACCGATGATACTTCTTGCTTTATGTCTTGGAATGGTATTTGGTGTTGGAACAAAAAATGTAGTCATTGTATTAGGTCTTTCATTTGCGCCGGTCTATGCACGAATGATGCGTGGACAGGTCATTTCTATAAAAAATTCAGATTATATCATGGCAGAACAGGTTCTTGGAGCGAAAAAGGGAAGGATCATGCTCCGGCATATATTACCGAACTGTATCTCACCTTTGATCGTCATGATGACAAAAAATATTGGTGATGCGATCATAGGAGAAGCAAGTCTGAGCTTCCTTGGAATGGGTATCTCATCACCGACAGCGACATGGGGAGGAATGATCAGCGAGAGCTATACGAAGATCAGTTCCAATCCGGCGTTTGCAGTTGTTCCCGGTGTATGCATTGTCCTGATGGTTCTTTCCTTTAATCTGTTTGGAGATGGACTCAGAGATGCTATGGATCCAAGAATGCGGGGAAAGATATAGGAGGTGCTGGATGATGGAACATATCTATGAAGTAAAAGATCTGGAAGTATCTTTCAAAAGTTCCGAAGGATATACAAAAGCGATTGATGGAGTGTCATTTCATATTGATAAAGGAGAAATCGTCTGTTTTGTAGGTGAGAGTGGTTCCGGTAAAAGTGTTACCCAGCTGGCAGCTTTGCAGTTGATCGATATGCCGCCCGGAAGGATCGAACATGGAGAGGCATGGATCGATGGACAGAATATGCTGGAATACGATGCAAAAAGCAGCAATATGAGCAGTATCCGTGGCGGAAAGATCGGAATGGTCTTTCAGGAGCCGATGACCTCGCTTGATCCGGTTAAAACGATCGGTGAACAGCTTGGCGAGGCGATTATCCTCCATCATAGTCAGTATACACAGGCTGAGGTGAAAAAACGTGTGCTCGAACTGCTTACTGATGTCGGTATTACAGATCCTGAGACAAGAATGCACAGCTATCCGCATCAGTTTTCAGGTGGTATGCGCCAGCGTATCATGATCGCCATAGCGATTGCCGGAGATCCTGATGTGATCGTTGCTGATGAACCTACAACAGCACTGGATGTAACGACGCAGGCACAGATCCTGGATCTTCTGGAAAGGATCACAAAAGAACGGAATACAGCATTGATCATCATTACACATAACCTTGGAATCGTAGCCAAATATGCACAGCGAATCTACGTTATGTATGCAGGTACGATCGTAGAACAGGGAAAGGCAGAGGATATATTTGAATATCCATCTCATCCATATACAAAAGGTCTGCTCAAGAGTGTACCACGACTGGATGACAGACGGGATCGAAAATTAATACCGATAGAAGGAACTCCGCTTGATCTGAAAGAGCGACCGGAGGGTTGTCCATTTGCCGGCAGATGTCCATATGCAGAAGGCGCTTGTAAAAAAGTAAATATGAAGGAGAACAGACAGGCAAATGGAGATCAGCATTTTACAACCTGTATCTTTGGCGCGGAGGAATTAACAGAGAAAGAAAAAGACAGAAAAGAAGAAGTAATATCAAGAGATAAGGTTCTTGGTGAAGATATGGTGCATGTGAATGCGCTGACGGTTTCATATGATATAAAAAAGAGCATTTTCAAGAGCAAACGGAAAAAAGCAGATATTCTGACAGGCATATCCTTTCAGGTCAGAAAAGGGGAAACACTTGGAATTGTAGGCGAGTCAGGATGCGGAAAAACGACAGTAGCAAAGTCGATCATGCAGTTGATCCCGGAAGCAAAGGGAGAGATATGGATCGATGGAAAATGTTTCAGTGAATTAAAGGGTGAAGCTCTTCGAAAAGAACGCAGAAAGGTGCAGATGATCTTTCAGGATCCATACAGTTCTCTCGATCCGAGACAGACGGTTCGAAGCATGATAGGAGAACCACTGCGTATTCATGGGCTGGTAAAGAATGGAGAAGAATACGATAACCGTATTAAAGAACTGATGAAACTGGTTGGCTTAAATGAGGCATGGCAGGATCGATATGCCTATGAATTTTCCGGTGGACAGCGGCAGAGAGTTGGAATCGCAAGAGCGCTGGCAGCAGATCCGGAGGTGATCGTATGTGATGAACCGATCTCAGCGTTGGATGTATCGATTCAGGCACAGGTCATCAACTTGTTAGAGGAATTGCAGAAGAAGCTCGGACTGACCTATATATTTATCGCGCACGATCTGGCAGTTGTAAAACATATCAGTGATATGATTGCTGTTATGTATCTGGGAGAGATCGTAGAGATGGCACCTTGTGATGAATTATACGAGAAGCCATTGCATCCATATACGAAAGCATTATTATCAGCGATACCGATTCCTGACCCAAAGGTGGAGAAATTGAGAGAGAAGATCATCATGCATGGTGAAGTTCCGAGTATCGTAAATCGTCCGAAGGGTTGTGCATTTGCGGATCGATGCCCATATGCAACGATCAAATGCAAAGAGGAAAAACCATATTATAAGAAAGTATCAGACAATCACATCGTGGCATGCAGTCTCTATACAGAAGAATAAATGCAGATAAGGAGTGACAGCTATGACAGAGAAAATTTCATCACCCGGAAAGTATGAAGGATATAGCAGTGAAATATATGAAATGGGAAAAGGACATTCCGTATATGTACCGATGCGGGATGGGGTAAAGCTGGCGGTTGATTATTATCTGCCATACAAAGATGGAAAAGAGGTATCAGGCAGCTTCCCTGCGTTATTGATCATTACACCGTATCCATACAGGAAAGAATTTAATGATAAATCCCTTCCGATCTACGATCAGTTTCCACTGGGTGAAATGATGGTAAAGCGTGGATATGCATTTGTTATAGCAGATGTCAGAGGAACCGGTGTCTCATATGGTTCCAGAAAATTAGCGAATGGGCCGCAGGACGCAGAAGATGCATGGGATCTGCTGGAATGGATAGGAACCAGAACGTGGTGTGATGGAAATGTCGGTACGGCAGGATTCTCATATTTTGGCGGCACGCAGCTATCGGCACTGATCAGTGGTTCCCCTTATTTGAAAGCCTGTTTTATAGGTATGACTGATATGGACAAATATGATGGCTGGGTACGTGGAGGAGTTGTAAGAAGATTCGGTACACACCCGGATGCCGATTATCTGCTTGATCTGGATAACCCGGCAGTAGATGAGGATACAGATGGTAAAATGCGGGCAGAAGCTGTAGAGCAGCATAAGTACAGCAATGCTCTTGGTGAGAGTATGACAGATTGTCCCTACAGAGATTCTTATTATGAAAAAGAACACTGTAGGTTATGGGAGACGATTGGAAAAAGCTATTATCTGGATAAAATAAATGCTGCACAGACAAAGGTATATCTGTATGGTGGCTGGCGGGATGAATTCCGACGGGATACGATCCTTATGTACCGGAATATGACATTGCCGAAGAAGATGCTGATCGGAGACTGGATTCACATGGATGGAAGACCGGGATTTAATATGGATCTGGAACATGTCCGTTTCTTTGATTATGCATTAAAAGGAATAGAAAATGGTGTATTTGATGAACCGCCAATTTATTATTATACAGGCGGTGGGAACGGAGTATGGCAGTTCGCAGAAGAATGGCCGCCGGCAACTGATATACAGCGGCTGTATCTGAAGGATTTCAGGCTGGATGCCTGCAATGGGGCAGACGTTCCGCCTGAAACCTATATAGCACGATATGATATTTCAGAGAATTTCAGAGATTCGATCGAGACGACAGACCGACAGGAAAAAGGCTTGAATTACTACTCTGATCCACTTCCACAGGATATCTGTGTAAGTGGTCACAGCATTATGCATCTGGCAGTTTCGTGTAATAAGCCGGATGCTGATCTGTTTATATCGTTGATAGATGTAGATGAAAACGGAATAGGAAGATATGTAACGGACGGTGTTCAGCGGTTGTCGCTTCGAAAGACCTGTGGAACACCACATTATGATTACATGGATCTGCCATGGCA
>DJPV01000035.1:0-47374 GCA_002437435.1 Lachnospiraceae bacterium UBA6403
GAATTCTCCCGCTGTTTTCTTCGGATACCAGCCCACAAGACAACAAATATAACCCCTATACAAATAACCGATACAGCTATGATTATAGCCGTTATAGCCGTTTTGATTCTATTTGAATGCATTTTTACTCAGCAACCTTTTTCTGACTCAATCTTTTCTTAAATATATGATAATACACATTCAATTCAAAGTTGTCTGCAGGAGCGTGATTTTTAGGAATTATGCTTAACAATTTTTCTTCGATATCTTTCGTTATTTCCGGATCTCTAGCATCTGTTAAACCGTTTATGCTCAGAAATTTGTCAATTTCAGATATTGCTTCCTGAATTTGCTGTAATTCAAGGTAGTAATCAAAATTATATCTGGTCTGACTCTCCCATTCTGTTATTTGAATTGCATTTTTCTCCAGCCACTCTGTTATTATACATGCAGATCCGTTATCTTTCGACATACGAATCAGTTTATTTAGCTGATGAGTTTCAGGCACTGTTACACCTTTACATTCCAAAAAGGCTTTTAATGTAAATTCCACACACTGCTGAAGTTTATAAGCAGTATCATTAATAAATAGTTCATCCCAACTGAAACATTTTAATGCTTCTTTTGCTGATATAAAATGATGTCGTGCCATTCTGAAATATCGAATATCACACATACTATCCCCTCCTGTAAACTAATACACCGTGCTCCCACAAAATCTTTTTTAAACGTTCACCAATATCAAACAAAATATCGACGTCACTATTTATTTCAAAAAAAACATTCGGTACTTTTTTATAACCATCATTTCGTATAACTACCATGTCTATATCACTTTTTGAGTTACAACGAAATTCAACCGAACTTCCAAATACAATTAACGCATCAAGTCCGTTATCCTCGGCACAGCTATTTACTAATTTCTGGATTTCTTTTTGCTTTAAAGGGTGAATCCGGTTACAATTCATAAAATTGACGCCATCTAGGATTTCAAAATCCCATAGATTAGGATTGTTCTCATTAATTAAATCTGCCAGATTTATATGATCATTCTGCATTTTATTCACCTCAAATTCACATCAGATATAATATTTAAACTATTCTTGTTATTTATAACCGAGATCCAGATATTTATAAAAGGTCTAGACATTTATATAAGATTCAGACATTTATATAAATACTAATAATGGCTTTCAAAAATGAATTTTAGCTTCCGATAAAACTATTTAATCTTTAATATTCTTTCAATACATCCAAATAGAACGGAATGCATCCAAATAATTCAAATAGCTGCTTTCTATTTTATCAATATTCATAAATACACCTTTAATAATATACATTAGAACCAAGATAATTTCCATTAGAATCATAAATATATCCATATATATCTATATGAAATCTTAAACTACCGTCTCCATTATATGATGATCCATATGGTCTTCCACTTTTAAATAAATTATTTACAGGGCCTGGATCATTGTATTTTTTCGCAGGAGTAACTTTCGTTACATCTTTTTTACCATTGGTAAACTTATAGCGTTTACCATCGCTTAATGTTACATATCCGGTACACAGGGCATATTGCTTTTTAGATTTATTCCACTTCTTAACAGTCTTTTTATTTGAATCATATAAATAAGAAGCAGATTTTGAATTTTTATAAAAGAAATACTGCTGTCCTGATTTCTTATCTTTTTTCCATTTATTACTTTTTACAGAATATGCTGTTTTCTTACCTTTTTTAAAGTAATAATATTTACCATCACTTAACTTACAGACGCCATTATATTTTTTAAAACTACCGTTTTTCCACTGATAAAGAGTCTTATTCTCCCATTTATAAGATGCCGTCGTTTTATTCTTATTAAAATAATACTGCACACCTGACTTTTTATACCAGCCGGCTTTATGTTTTATTTCCTTTGCGGTAACCTTTTGAGTTGTTTCATTAATTTTTATTTCCGAAATATCGCTGCCTTTTTTAACTGTAATTGCAGCAGCTTCAGCAGTATTCGTGTTCACACAACAACATGTGATCATCACGCATATAACAATTAATAAACTAACAATTCTTTTAAATCCTCTCATAAAATCCCTCTCTCTTTTAATATACCTGTTTATCCGGCTGTCTTTCTGCGATCTCCTTGAATGCATCAAAGTTCTGCTTGAACAGCTCTACGACCTGTGGATCAAAATGTTTTCCGGACAGGCTTACAATCTCATTATACGTCTCTTCTACGGACCATCCACGCTTGTAGTACCGTTCAGAGGTAAGCGCATCGAAAACGTCACATACAGCCATTAAACGGCTGATATAGGCAATCTCCTCACCCTTCATGCCCAGATAACCTGTTCCGTCCCAGCGTTCATGATGTTCCTTTGCGATTGTTCTTGCGATCTGCATGATCTCGCCCGGACAATGCTCCAGAAGTGCGTCACCATAGAGGACATGACTTTTCATGATCGCATATTCTTCATCTGTCAGTTTGCCAGGCTTATCTAAGATTTCCTCGCTGATCATAAGCTTTCCGATGTCATGCATCATGGCGGCTGTTGACAGCTTATCAACGTAATCATCATCGAAACCGGATGCCTTTCCAAGCACCCGCATGTACTCTGCTACACGTTTGATATGCTCTCCGGTATATTTCGATTTGCTCTCTGATAATTCAGCAAATGCGAATATCAGTTCTTTCTGGTTGCTCTTTACTTCTTCAGCATTATCAATTACGGTATTCAGCATTGTAGAATTTCTGGATACGATGAAATATGCGACAAGTGACAGGATCAGGATCGTAATCACACATGGGAATACCGATAAGACCATACTGTCTGTATAATCCAGATAAATCGGTGCAACCATGAAATCACAGTATGTAAGATTGATAAAATCGGCAAGAATGACACCAACAGTAGACATCAGTGCGGTAAATACGACCAGCGTCTTATTATAATATAACGATGTCAACAGGATTGGGAAGATCCAGACAACCAATGCCATATGGGAAAATACCGAACTTAATATCATACAGTTAAAAACCGCGATACATATAACTATATACTTGATCGCTTCATTCCTGTCATGCTTGAAAAAGTCAATAACAAGTGTCGGAATAAGCGAAAAAATACAGCAGAGAACCATACATATCGTAACCACTACGAGGTTACATTCTCTGCTGAAAAATGCAAATGCCCATAACGCAACGACCAGTGCAACAAAAAAGCGCATACACTTGGCTGCTATATGATTGATCTTTATGTAATTGTCTTTTAATAATCTGTTATCGTTCATACCTACCCCAAAAATATATCTATGAAAGTAATTCCTTTGTTACATCGGCGGCATCATTCCAGATACGTTCGATATCATAAAATCTGCGTGCCTCATCCGAAAAGATATGAACAATTATATCATAATAATCTAATAAAATCCATCCTCCCTGTGAATATCCTTCCACACTTTTTAAAGGATATCCTGCTTTGTGCATTTCTTCTTCCACACTGTCGCACATTGCCTGTACCTGATTCTTGTTTGTTCCGTCTGCAATAACAAAATAATCAGCTACAGCAGAGATCTTTTTAATATCAAGGATCTTAATATCAAAGGCTTTTTTATCATCCAGGGCTTTATAAACAATTGCTGCCATTTCCTGTGCTGTATTCATATATGACGCTCCTCCTGCTCTGTATATTGATTTTAATATTGTATCCCATTTGTTTATTTATTGTCGCCTGTTAAATATCGACTTCTTTCAGCTTATCCGCTACCGCCTGATGAGCAACATAATAATTATAGGTATCGATCGACATTGGATCGGTATCATCCGTTGTAGTTTCCAGATATGATAATGTATTTTTCAGAATATGAACGATGCATCTGTCAATATCGGTAAATGCTTCTTTCCGTATCGCTTCAATCTCCTTTAATGGTTTCCTGTTTGGTTCGATATAATCTGCAACAAACAGGATCTTTTCGAGCATGTTCATCGCCGGTTTTCCTGTAGTATGACATGCGATCGCAGACAGAATATCCGGATCCTTTACGTCATATTTTTCCCTTGCATAAAATGCCCCAAGCTTGGCATGTAACAGTTCAGGATTATTATATTCACATTCACTGATCGAAAGATTATTCTTCGTACAACGTTCGATCTTTTCTTCCGGTGAAAGACACTTTGCACAATCATGTAACAGCCCGGCCGTCAATGCTTTTTCTACATTTACACCATGTACCATAGCCAGACAGCCTGATACATATTCTACACCTAATGAATGTTCAAATCTTCGATCTGTCAGTTTTTTCTGAAGTTTATCTCTCATTTCCTGTCTGTTCATTCTTCTGCCTCTTCTCCTGTAAATTATTTCCGAACCTTGTTATATTGTTTTACCAATCAATCTGCATTAATTATCTGTTCCCTGATCCGGGATTCCTTCTGTCTGATACAATCCAAATTTCTTAATATACCGGAATACAGTCATTGGTACGACTTCTGATATATCATGTCCATGCTTCACTGCTTCCCGGATATCTGATGATGACACAGCTACCGGATGGATCTGCATCTGTCTGATATCTGCATCTGCATACTTTTCCTTTAAATAACGGATCTTATCATCGACATCTTCTGCCTGGATCTGATCTCTCGTTGTAACGATCAGTTTAGAAAGAGACAGAATCCTGCCCGGTTCCCTCCAGGTGTCAAATGCAAGGATTGAATCCCCACCCATAATGAAATACCATTCCATATCCGGATACTGTTCATGCAGTTGTGCCAGTGTATCAACAGTATAGGTAACTCCGCCACGCTGTAATTCCAGATCCGAACAACGAAGTCCGTCATGATCCTTTACTGCAAGCTCTACCATATGGAGTCTGTCTTCATTTGTAACCGATCTGTCCCACGTCTTATATGCCGGGATATGATTCGGCATCAGCCAGATCTGATCCAGTGAAAACTGCTCCAGAGCCTGCTTCGCAAGTTCCAGATGGCCATTATGAACCGGATTAAAGCTGCCGCCTAAAATACCAATCTTCATGTTCTGTTCTTTCATATTATTTTGGAAGCTCGATCTTCTTATGCTCTTTGGATGGTCGATAGAATACGATCTTACGGCCGATGACCTGAACAACTTCTGATTTGGTGCGTTCCGCAATCATGGCAGCCATTTCTCTCGGATCATCCAGACAATTCTTTAATACCGAGATCTTAACCAGCTCTCTTGCCTCTAACGCTTCATTTACAGACTGTGTAAATTCCGGTGTCAGGGAACTCTTACCGATGTTTAAGATCGGATCGATATTCATTGCCAGTCCTTTTAAATATGCTCTCTGCTTACTTGTCATAGTATACTCCTAACTTATATCCTGTAACCGGCAGAAATCGTCTGCCGGTTTGTTATCACATCTATCTTTATTTATAATAGTCAAATTCCAGTCCATACATACGAACGGTATCGCCTTCGCCGATTCCCAGTGCTTCCAGCTGGTCTAAGATGCCGTTTGTCTTTAAGAATTTCTGGAAGAACTCAAATCCTTTTTCTGATTCCAGATTCGTATATCCAAGCATACGTTCAATACGAGGTCCCTCGATCACATATACGTCATCTTCTTCATTATAGCTGACCTCAAATGGAAGATTCGGGTTATCATGGAAGTCGAGATCAACCTCCGGTTCGAATTCGACCACATCATCCGGTGCATTCTTTACAAGGTCGTTGACATACCATAAAAGCTCGGAAATACCCTTACCGGATACTGCTGAGATCGGGAATATCTTCACACCGTCTTTTTCAAATTCTTCTTTTAACATCTCGATCACGGTCTCATAACCGATCTCATCTAAGGCATCGATCTTATTTGCCGCTATAACCGTTGGACGGCTTTCGATATCCTTGTTGTATTTTTTCAATTCTTCATTAATGATCTTTACATCATTGACCGGATCTCTGCCATCAATCGAAGCTGCGTCAACAATGTGGATGATCACCTTTGTACGTTCGATATGACGCAGGAATTCCAGACCAAGTCCGACACCCTCTGCTGCGCCTTCGATGATTCCCGGAATATCCGCAATAACGAATCCATTATGCTCTCCGAGATCTACAACACCAAGATTTGGTGTCAGTGTCGTAAAATGGTATTCTGCGATCTTTGGTCTTGCATTTGTAACTCTTGCAAGGAAGGTTGATTTACCTACGCTTGGGAAACCAACAAGACCGACATCTGCGATACACTTAAGTTCCAGATCGACGATCAATTCTTTTGCCGGCTGTCCCGGCTGTGCGTACTTCGGAGCCTGCATGGTTGACGTAACATAATTACGGTTACCTCGTCCACCTCGTCCACCCTTTAACAGTACGACTGGTTCTTTCTTATCTGCCATATCAAGGATCACTTTTCCTGTCTCAGAATCCTTAATGACAGTTCCTGGTGGAACTTTTAATACAACATCTGCACCATTTGCGCCATGACAGTTTCTCTTACCGCCCGGTTCGCCATCCTGTGCTCTGTACTTTGTTATATGTCTGAAATCAGTCAGGGTGTTCAAACCTTCATCTACTACAAAGATCACGTCTCCACCTTTGCCGCCATCTCCGCCATCCGGACCTCCGTCCGGCACGTATTTCTCCCGACGGAAGGATACATGTCCATCTCCGCCTTTTCCTGCTCTGATAAATATTCTGGCTCTGTCTGCAAACATTGCTTTCCTCCTTTATACATACATCCGTATGTAAAGAAAAAGCCGGAATAAACTATATTTACTCCGGCTAATAACATGCATAAACTAAGTAATATTACTCATTTACTACAGGGTAAATAGAAACCTGCTTCTTATCTCTACCCTTTCTCTCAAATCTAACGATACCATCAGCAGTAGCGAATAATGTATCATCTCCGCCGATACCAACGTTAAGACCTGGATGAATCTTTGTTCCACGCTGTCTGTAAAGGATGTTTCCAGCCTTAACGAACTGACCGTCAGCGCGCTTAGCTCCTAATCTCTTAGACTCGGAATCTCTGCCGTTCTTAGTAGAACCAACACCTTTTTTATGAGCAAAAAACTGAAGTTCCATCTTCATCATTTCAATTACACCTCCTTAAAGGTTATACAAACAAAATCACTATAGGATTCACAGATATCCGTAATACCTGTCTCAAATACTCCCATGATCAGTAACGCATCATGTCCCGGCTGTTCATCAAACAGAAACTTCATATCTCCGTTTTTCTGATCGCTGTCTACATGAAATGCTTCCTCACAAAAGCGTTCAACAGAATTCACAACTGTGATCGCAAGTGCCGATACAGCACTGCATACGATATCAGATCCTGAATCTGCATATCCTGCATGACCGGACAAATAAAATCCCATTGTGTCTGAATTAGCGTTTTTATAAATGGTTACCTTTATCATAACAGATTATGCGTTGATTGACTTGATCTCAACCTGTGTATAAGCCTGTCTGTGACCATTCTTCTTATGATAGCCAGTCTTTCTCTTGTACTTGTAAACAACTACCTTCTTAGCCTTGCCATCACCAATTACAGATGCTGTAACGGTTGCATTTGCAACTGCATCACCACATTTAACGTCTGAATCAGTACTTACTAAAATAACGTCGTCAAATGTTACTTCGCTGCCAGCTTCTGCTCCAAGCTTCTCAACTCTGATTACGTCTCCTTCAGCTACCTTGTACTGCTTACCGCCTGTTGCTATAATTGCGTACATAGGGTTTACCTCCTTAATCAAACTCGCCAGTTGTGGTGTCGCATAAAAATACGCGAACTTATACCTCACTGTGCGGCACACTAGTACACTCTACCATTTTGGTTTTATTTTGTCAACTGTTCTTTCAACGATTTGCGAATTTTTTTTCGGGTCAGTTCCACCAGAGAAAGCTTTGTAACATCCACAAATGCTGCAGGAACAGAATCCTTTGCAAGCTCCTGTTCAAGGATATCTTTTATAACATCCATCGAGCCCGGCTGTTTCATATTTATAAAATCAACTACGATGATCCCTGACAGATTCCGCAGTCTCAACTGTCTGCATACTTCTACTGCCGCCTCTGAATTGATACGGAGCAGATGTTCCTCAAAGGAATGTTTATCAACCGATTTACCGGTATTTACATCGATCACGACCATTGCCTCCGTCTGTTCGATCACCAGATAGGCTCCCGACTTCATCCAGACACGTTCTTTTTTCAGGTTTTCCAGATTCTTTGGCAGATTATACAAAGTCATCAGATTACAGTTCTTATCATTATACATGGTAAGCTTCACATCCGTGATCTGCTTCTTTGACAGATAAGTCTCAAATTCATCAAATGCCAGCTTTTGATCCGTTATGATCTCTTGAAGTCCAGCGTTATGCTTTAATATAAAATAATCGAGATATTCCGCATCATTCTTATACAGACAGGAATAACAGGTTCTGGTCTTTGCTGTCTGTATGATCTGTTCTAATTTTTCGGATAGTTTATTCAGATCAGACAATATCTCTTCATCCGGCAGTTCCTGACAGACTGTCCGTAAGATACAGCCAAATCCGTCCGGCAATACTCCTTTCGCAAGCTGATGCAAATGATCTCTTGTCTCTTTTTTTCGGATTTTTCCGGATATACCGATCCTGCCTGATGTATTTACAAGCAGATTTTCCGTTTTTAACTCAATCTCTGATGTAGCGACCGGATTCTTTGTCTTGATCGCATCCTTGCTTACCTGTACGAGGATCTCGTCTCCGGCTTTTAACACCGAATCTTTTTTTGCATTTAAAAATATATGTTTATTATCAGTGATACTGTAATAGCACGGAAGTCCTGTGCCGATATCGACAAAGGCTGCATCTATATTTGATACGATATTTTCTACCTTTCCGACATAGATATTCGATAAGATAGACTGGCGGTCAAATAACATCAGATCTGACAGTTTTCCATCCGAGTAAACCGCTTCCAGTATATGATCTTCATAATTTGTTATCACAAGTTTATTCATCAGAATTCTTCACCTGCCATATAAAGCGGCTGTAACGAGCCGTCTTTGTCATAATACGTTTCCAGTCGGTGAATATAGATCTGGAAGAAATCATAGGTCTCACCACAAAGGTCATATAATGCCTTTACCACTAATTCCGGTTTCAGATTATAGACACTTCCGGTCTGTAACAGCATGTAGATACTGTCATCTCTTCGTTCCAGCTTTAAAATACCCGGTCGGATATTTTCTTCTTTTTCACTCTTTTTTGTTTTCTTTAATATAATGATCTCATCCTGCTTATTCAGTTCATCCACTGAAGCAAGCAGCTTTTCGCTTAGATCATTCTGTTCCCGGAATGTGATCTGATAGTCCGATGCTGCAACGATCGACATGGCGTTCTTCGCATCCTCCGGTATCTGCACACATTTTGTAACATGTATCTCATCAACGGACACTGCATTCAAGGCTTCGATCATTTGAACAGAAGTCGTCACGGAATTAAATTCCGCGTCAAAATATTCACCATCTGATGTGATGCCAAGTGCAAGTGGTGCTGCAAATGAAATGATCTGATGTGGTGAATAACCTTTGGAATAGCTGATGTCCAGCTTTGCCCGGCGAATCTCCTTCTGGAAATATCTCATGACATCCAGATGACCGATAAATTTCAGATTTCCAAGCTTGGAGTATTTAATTCTTATTTTCAAAACAAACACCTCCTCCAAACCTTGCTGCACCGCAGCCGGAACACTGCATCCGGCAGTTTGGTGTAACAACCTCTGCCTGTGCACGCTCCCATTCCTTTTCCATAAACTTTCTTGTCACTCCGATATCTATAAAATCCCATGGAAGGATCTCATCTACGCTTCTGTCACGGTATGTGTAGAAACCGATATCGATGTGGTTCTTTTCCATTGCATTATCCCAGTTTGATTTGTCAAAATATTCTGTCCATGCATCAAAGATCTGCCCGGACTGATAGACATCGTAGATTACCTGACAGAGCTTACGGTCGCCTCTGGCAAGCAGCCCTTCTAAGATCGTGATATCTGCTTCATGATATGCGAATTTCAGACTCTTATGGTTCTTTGCTTCACGGAATTTATCTTTTACAAAATACGCACGCTTCTGGAATTCCTCCGGCGTGATCATCGGTGCCCACTGAAATGGAGTAAATGGTTTCGGAACAAAATAAGACGCGGAAGCCGATACCATGACACGCCCATCCCGTTTCTCTTTGGGGATATTTGCAAAATACAGTTCACTGATCTCCTCTGAGAGATCTGCAATACCTGTAATATCATCATACGTCTCTGTTGGAAGCCCCATCATAAAGTACAGCTTGACCTTATTCCAGCCGCCGAGAAAAGCCTGTAAAGAACCATTTAATATATTCTCTTTTGTCAGGCCTTTATTTATAACATTTCTTAATCGCTGTGTTCCGGCTTCCGGTGCAAATGTCAGGGAATTTTTCTTGATATCCTGAATCTTCTGCATAACATCAAGGGAAAATGCATCGATTCTGAGGGATGGCAGGGAGATATTGACATGATTGTTGTCCATTTTCTCGATCAAGCAATCCGTAAGCTCAGGAAGTGACTGATAATCACTCGAACTAAGTGAACTGAAGGTGATCTCCTCCTGACCGGTATTATCTAGCATACACTCTGCGTAATGCTTTAACACGTTTACATCCTTCGGTCTGGTCGGACGATAGATCATACCCGCCTGACAGAACCGGCATCCACGGATACAGCCACGCATGATCTCAAGTACAACACGATCCTGTGTAACCTTCATATAAGAAACAACCGGCTTCTCCGGATAGACAGCAGATGACATATCCGTAACCACCTGTTTCAGAATCGTCTTTGGAACGCCTTCATATTTCGGTCCAAAGGATGCGATCGTTCCATCCTCATGATAAGTGACATCATAAAGAGCCGGCACATAAAGCCCCGGAATCTGTGATACCTTGATCAGGAATTCTTCTCTTGTCATATCGGAATGTTTATAGATCTTATATAATTCGATCAGATCACCATACACCGTCTCGCCCTCTCCGATATAGAAAATATCAAAGAAATCAGCGATCGGTTCTGGATTATAAGAACAGGGACCACCTGCGATCACGATCGGGTCCCCTTTTTTCCGGTCTTTCGACCAGATCGGAATCTCAGCCAGATCAAGCACCTGCAAGATATTCGTATAACACATTTCATACTGAAGAGTGATACCTAGGAAACCAAAATCCTTTAAAGGCTCCTGAGACTCCAGTGCAAATAACGGAATATGCTGCTCTTTCATTATTTTGTGCAGATCCGGCCACGGAGAATAGACACGTTCACACCAGGTATCTTCTCTCCGGTTGAACATGTCATATAAAATCTGGATGCCGAGATGGGACATTCCGATCTCATATACATCCGGGAAACACATGCAAAATCTGACATCGACCTGCTCCTTGTCCTTCATGACACTGTTATATTCCCCTCCGATATATCTGGCAGGTTTTTCGATACTCATTAAAATCTCATCTGATAATGCAAGCTTTCTCATTTTATTCTCCGTTATTTATATTAGTTCTTAAAACTGTGGATAGGTGCAGGGATTCTGCCTCCACGGTTAATAAATTTTTCACATGAAAACCGGTTGACCGGCATAATTGGTGCATAACCAAGCAGTCCACCAAATTCAGCCTGATCACCAACGCCCTTACCGATAACAGGGATCAGACGTACAGCAGTTGTCTTCTGGTTGATCATACCGAGTGCCATCTCATCTGCAATGATACCGGAAATGGTAGCTGCTGATGTATCACCAGGAATTGCGATCATATCAAGTCCAACAGAACATACACAGGTCATTGCCTCTAATTTCTCAAGGGAAAGTGCTCCTGCTGATACAGCATCGATCATACGCTGATCTTCGCTGACAGGGATAAATGCTCCACTTAAACCACCAACATAAGAGGAAGCCATAACGCCGCCCTTCTTTACCTGATCATTTAATAAGGCAAGTGCTGCTGTTGTTCCGGGAGCACCGGCATATTCCAGACCGATCTCCTCAAGGATCTCACCAACACTGTCTCCGATCGCCGGTGTAGGTGCAAGTGACAGATCTACGATACCAAATGGAACACCGAGACGTTCGGATGCTTCCTTTGCAACAAGCTGTCCAACTCTTGTAACCTTAAATGCTGTCTTCTTGATCGTCTCACAGAGAACCTCAAAGTTCTCACCACGCACTTCTTCCAATGCGCTCTTAACAACACCAGGGCCGCTGACACCGACATTGATAACACAATCTCCCTCGGTTACACCGTGGAACGCACCAGCCATAAATGGGTTATCATCCGGTGCATTACAGAATACTACGAACTTACAGCATCCGAGAGAATCTTCATCTTTTGTAAGCTCTGCTGTCTCTTTTACCATTTCACCGATCAGTTTTACAGCATCCATATCAATGCCGGTCTTTGTAGAACCAACATTTACAGAGCTGCACACCTTACCGGTACATGCAAGTGCTTTCGGGATAGAACGGATCAGCAGCTCATCTGCCGGAGTCATGCCCTTACATACAAGAGCAGAATAACCTCCGATAAAGTTAACTCCTACTGCATCGGCAGCCTTGTCCAATGTCTTTGCAATCGTTACATAATCATCTGTTGACTTACATACTGAGCTTCCAACCAATGCGATCGGTGTAATCGAGATTCTTTTATTTACGATCGGAATACCATATTTTCTTCCGATATCATTTCCGATAAATACAAGATCCTTTGCCTTTGTTGTGATCTTGGTATAGATCTTCTCACAGGTTTCTCCTACATCTGCACCAACGCAGTCTAACAGGCTGATACCCATTGTGATCGTTCTGACATCCAGATTCATCTTGCTGATCATGGCATTGGTTTCAATTACTTCATTTATACTAATCATAGTGTGACCTCTTTTCGCCTTTTTCTATTCTTTTAAGTTTTAGATTCTGTGCATGGTTTCGAAGATCTTCTCATGCTGTACTTTGATCTGTACACCAATCTCATCGCCAATCTCTTTCAGTTCATTTGCGATAATTTCTGTTGATTTTGAAGATTCCTGTATATCAACGACCATCATCATATTGAAGTACCCGCCTACAATTGTCTGTGCAATATCAAGAATATTGACACTGTTCTCTGCAAGGTATACACAGACCTTTGCTGTGATTCCAATGCTGTCTTTACCAACTACTGTAATAATTCTTTTTTTCATGATGTATGTATCCTCCTATATATCACCATTTATTTGGTTTTATAATAAATTCTTTTGATATGCAAAAGAATCTTCTTCAAATAGTATTTTTACAACTGATGAATAGTTTATCATCACTAATTTCCGACTGTGAGTAAAGTTCCCGGACGGTCACGTCTTGCTACCTCAAGCCCAAATTCCCGGACATCCGTTGCATATTCATTATCTGAAAGCTCAAGCTTTACCGTCTCATATGCCAGTTCTTCAAAATTATTTTCCTTACTCAGGTGTCCCAGCAGAATTGCTTTGACATGACTGTTTAACAATGCCTTTATCAACTGTCCGGAACGTTCATTGGACAAATGTCCACGATTTCCAAGAATTCGCTGCTTCAGATAATACGGATATGGTCCTGCCTGAAGCATCCGCACATCATGATTAGCCTCGATCACCATGATATCGGAATTTTTTAATTTATTTACAACATAGTCATCAAAATTCCCCATATCTGTTGCAATAGAAAATTTACTTTTTCCATCACTGATACTGTAACAGACAGGATCAGCGGCATCATGCCAGATTGCAGATGCGTCGATCGACAGATCATTGATAAAAAACGGTTCATCCGGTTTGATCTCATGGAACAGACTGTCATCGATCGTTCCAACGGATGACATTTTCTTGACCTCTGCGATCGTTCCGCCTGTTGTATAGATCGGTACGCCATGCTTTCTCGCCATAACGCCCAGTCCTTTTACATGATCGATATGCTCATGTGTCACAAGGATTCCATTCAGATCCGAAGGCTTCCGGTCGATCTCATTTAACGCTGATTCAATTTTCTTACCACTCACGCCTGCATCTACAAGCAGATGTGTTTCTTCGCTGCCTACATAATAGCAGTTTCCACTGCTACCACTGGCGATACTCAGTAAATCCATATTCTATGCCTCAAACTCACATCCAAAATGTATAAATAAGAACCAGTCTTCTCCAACTATTCTATACATAACCAAATCTAATACGTTCGAAATGGCAGATGTTCGATATATACTGTATTAAAATCAGAACGATTACTCAAATCCACATACCGGATCTTTTCTTTAAACCTGTTTATTGTATCAATAAAACCCGGTTCAATCAAGGACAAATATGCGCCCTCAAGTGAAGTATTTCCAAGAACCTTCATTTTTCCCTGAAAACTCTGTGGAAAAAGCCCTAGTGTAACTGCATTTGACAGATTCAGATGGAATCCAAAACCTCCTGCGATACAGACCTCACTGATATCAGAAAGTTCAATACCGATCTCTTTCACAAGCATAAGTATACCTGAAAGGATCGCTGATTTTCCAAGCTGAAATGCCCGGATTGTCTCCATATCGATCTTCATATTGCTCCCCATCGAGATACCGGATTCAAAGTATGGTTCTGCAAGCACCCCATCCGCATTCATCTGTCCACGTTTTAACAGTAATGCCAGCATGTCAAATATATTCGAACCGAATACATTTGCTGCACGAAAGCATCCCTCAAATGCTGATCCACAAGCTGCAGAAGCTGCCACTCCCTGCTCCTTATTACAGAGAAGGATCTCACCATTTGTTCCAAGATCGATCAGCATACGATACGAGGAATCCCGGTCAAGTTCTGCGGCTGCTGCACCTGCTGCAATATCCGCACCGGAAAATGCTGCAATGTTCGGCAGACAGATGACATCCGAAGATGCACTCTCAAAAGATGGAGAAGCAATAAAGTCATCCTGCGCGATTACCCGGACATCCGGATTCTTAAGTGTAAACGGATAGCCAAACAGATTCTCTGTCGTAAGCCCTTCTGCGATAGAAAGCATCGTTGCATTTCCGGCCAGAACATATCTGCGGATATGATCTACAGCTTCCGGTGTATTTATAAGCATATGGTCAACACCCTTTTGAATATCGGTAAATAAAAGTGACCGCAGCTGTTTCAGGCCTTCCTTTGTACCTGCCGCCCGAATCCTTGCTACTACATCAGCACCGACTGCAATCTGTGAATTAAACGTGCTGAACGAAGATTTAACTTTCTTTTCATTCAGATCCACAAGCTCCATGCCGATCGTAGTCGTACCAATGTCAATGGCAATGCCATATGCCGGAGTTCTTTTCCTGTCCGATACTTCTCCGTCAGCTTTACTGACCTTTTCATTTCTTTCAGTCTGTTCGGTTCTCCCGGTTTCATTCTCTGTCTTATAGGAAGCAATTATCTGTTCGATTGGTGGATTCATCTTATGCCCTGTAATACCGGTAAGCTGTTCTTCTTCAAGCCGTATCGAGATATCCTTATCTACAATATACTGGCAGCTTTTTACAAAACTGCCAGTATCCTGATTCCATATCAGGCACCGGTTACAGCGTCCTTTCATGCCGCAGTTTCCTGCAAAGACATGACCTGCCGCAGTCAGTACCTGATACAGATTATCTCCTTTATTACATTTGATCTGTTCTGTTCCATTTACAGTTACAATTACCATTAATTATAAATTCCTGTTGTCATTTTTTCCTTTGGTCTGTAACCATGTTCTGCAAGCGTATTGATGATAAGCTGCTTATGTTCCGGACCGAATGCTTCCATTGTGATCACAAGTTCAACTGCTGAGTTACGGTTGATCGATACAAACTGGTTATGCTCCAGTTTGATGATATTTCCCTGCAGATCTGCGATAACCTTGGAAATATTCATCAATGCGCCCGGCTTATCCGGAAGCAGGGTTGAAACTGTAAAGATACGGCTTCTTGCGATCAGTCCGTGCTGTACTAAGGATGCAAATGTGATCATATCCATATTACCGCCACTTAAAATACTGACAACCTTTTGTCCTTTCACATTCAGATGCTTTAAAGCTGCAACAGTAAGCAGACCGGAATTCTCAACCAGCATCTTATGATTTTCCAGCATATCAAGGAAACAGACGATCAGCTCGTTGTCTTCTACTGTGATGATACCGTCCAGATTCTTCTGGATGTATGGAAAGATCTTGGAACCCGGTGTCTTTACAGCAGTACCATCTGCGATCGTATCTACCATTGGAAGTGTTGTAACCTTTTTATTCTTTAAAGAAACCTGCATACAGTTTGCGCCTGCAGGTTCTACACCGATCACCTTGATATTCGGATTCATCATTTTCGCAAGTGTAGATACACCGGTAGCCAGTCCGCCGCCACCGATCGGAACGAGGATATAATCTACAAATGGAAGCTCTTTGATGATTTCCATTGCAACAGAGCCCTGTCCGGTTGCAACATCCAGATCATCAAATGGATGAATGAATGTATATCCTTTATCTTCTGCAAGCTCTAATGCATATGCGCAGGATTCATCATATACATCTCCGTATAAGATAACCTCTGCTCCATATGACTTGGTACGGTTTACCTTGATCAGAGGAGTTGACGATGGCATAACGATCGTTGCTTTTACCCCATATGCCTTTGCTGCATATGCAACACCCTGTGCATGATTTCCGGCTGATGCAGTGATCAGACCCTTCTGTCTTTCTTCATCTGACAGTGTACTGATCTTATAATAAGCTCCACGGATCTTGTATGCTCCGGTAAGCTGCATATTTTCCGGTTTGAAAAATACTTTATTTCCTGTCAGGTTGCTGTAATATTCGCTCTCTACCAGCTTAGTTGGTAATACAACCTTTTTAATGATGTTATAGGCCTCTTCAAATTTCTCTAATGTAAGTTCTTCTGCCATTGTCAGTCTCCTTTTTTCTGTATTTCATATTCAAACAGTTATTATATTCATTTTTCCATTTCTAAACAATGTTTGTAATAAACTGCACCATTTCTATAGATCAGCTTCATCCATCAGGATGTCAAGCTCACTTCTATCCTCATCAAAGCCCGAGAACAGAGCTTCCACATACGCGGATGGATCAAAACGCTGTAAATCATCAATCTTCTCACCGATTCCGATAAATTTAACCGGAACATTTAACTCTGCCTGAATCGCAATTGCGATACCACCCTTGGCTGTACCATCTAACTTCGTGATCACGATACCATCGATCTCTGTCACATTACCGAACTGTCTTGCCTGTTCTAATGCATTCTGTCCTGTCGTACCATCTAATACGATCAGGGATTCCACATTTGCATCCGGATAATCTCTGGAAATGATACGGCGCATCTTTGCCAGTTCATCCATCAGGTTCTTTTTATTATGAAGTCTTCCTGCTGTATCGATCAATAAAATATCGGTATTTCTTGCCTTTGCAGCAGATACCGCATCATATACAACTGCCGCAGAATCCGCGCCCTCATTATGAGAGATCATCTCTACGCCTGCACGGTCTGCCCATGTCTTTAACTGGTCGATCGCGGCTGCACGGAAAGTATCAGCAGCTGCAATCAGAACCTTTTTGCCACTTTTCTTATACTGGGCTGCCAGTTTGCCGATCGTGGTTGTCTTTCCAACACCATTTACACCGATCACAAGTACCACTGATTTCTTCTTTTCAAAATCATATGCACTTTCATCTACCATCATCTGATCTCTTATGATGTTAATAATCAATTCCTTACACGCCGCAGGTTCTTTGATTCTTGCCTCTTTGACACGTCCTTTCAGGTTCTCGATCACCTTTTCCGTCGTCTCATATCCCATGTCAGCCATGATGAATGTTTCTTCCAGTTCTTCGTAAAAATCATCATCAATATGCGATGCTCCGAATACGGAAGAAAAACTGTCTACAATATTATTTCTTGTCTTACTGAGTCCTTCTTTTAATCGTTTGAAAAATCCCTTCTTTTCCTCAGCCATAGCTTGTACCTCCTTATTTGTCCAGATCGTTCTCGATCAGATTTACGGATACCAGAGTAGATACACCCTTTTCCTGCATCGTGATACCATACAGGATATCGGCCGCTTCCATGGTTCCCTTTCTATGTGAAATGACAATAAACTGTGTGTCCTTTGTCAGTCGGTTCAGATACTGTGCAAATCGTCTTACGTTCGAATCATCCAGCGCTGCTTCGATCTCATCCAGCAGACAAAATGGTGACGGTTTCAGACTCTGGATCGCAAATAACAGTGCGATCGCAGTCAGCGACTTCTCACCACCGGAAAGCTGCATCATGTTCTGTAATTTCTTTCCCGGCGGCTGTGCAATGATACGGATACCTGTCTCTAACAGATTGGTGTCATCGACCAGCTCCAGTGCACCTCGTCCACCACCGAACAGCTCTTTAAAGACCTTATCAAACATAACCTGAATCTCTTTGAACTTCGTATTGAACTGTTCCTGCATGGATACATTCAATTTCTCGATCACATCTAACAGATTCTTCTCTGCAAGGACGATATCATCATGCTGTCCCTTTAAGAACTCATATCGTTCCGATACTTCTTTATAGTCCTCGATCGCATTGACATTGACATCACCAAGTGATTTGATCTTTGTCTTTACTGCGGTGATCTCTTTCTTTAAGGATGAAAGGTCATTTAATTCCTCATCCCGGAACTCTGCCGCCATATTTAAGGTCAGTTCATATTCTGCCCACATATAATTTGACAACTCATCCGACTTTTCTGTATTCTTCTCGATCGCAGAATCAAGCTTGAATACTGCCTTTTCCAGACCTGCGATCTTCTCGGACAATTCTTCCCTGATCGCAAAGAATTCTTTATGACTGGCTGTCATATCATCCCGTTCTTTATGATATGCTGCAAGCTGTTCTTCCTGATCAGCCGCTTCATCTGAATCTTCTTCGATCGTCTTACGGATCGTCTCTGCCTGTTCTTCCAACTTCGCGATATCAGTGCCTGTCTCCTGTACCTGTGTTGAATAAGACGCAAGTTCTTCCTGTAATTTCTCATCATCCAGACGGATACGTCTTATGTTCTCCTGAATAAAGTCATCCTTCTGTTTTACTGAGTTATATTCGATCAGTAATTCAGATACCTTTGTATTTGCTGCTGTAAGCTTACTCTGTGCCTCGATAACCTTGGCTTCCAGTTCCTTGATCATTTCTTCACACTGAACCTTTGCAGCTTCATGCTTCTTATTATTATCAGCAAGCTGATCTTTATTTGTATTGATCTCAGCGATCTGACTGTTTAATTCATTGATCTCTTTCTGGATCGATGCAAATGCTTTCTCGGATTCAGCAAGCTTGGATGCTACCTGTTCTATATTCAGAGACAACGTATTCTTTTCCAGATATGCCTGCTGAAGTTTTGTATTTAACGTCTCGATCTGAGTACGGAGAGCATCTCTTGATGTCTTTAACTCTTCGTCCAATTTGGCTGCATCTGCTGCGATCTGGTTCAACTGCTCGATCTTTTCCTTGATCTCATCCAGTTCTCTCTTTCGTCCAAGAAGATTACTGGAATTACGGAACGCACCACCTGTCATTGAGCCGCCCGGATTGATCAGTTCACCTTCGATCGTAACCAGTCTCAGAGACTGATTGTATTTTCTCGCAACCGCAAGTGCATGGTCGATATTATCTACAACCACGATCCTGCCAAGCAGGTTCTTAACAAGACGGTCAAACTTTGCATCAGCCTTTACCAGAGAAGATGCGATACCGATCACACCCTGTTCTGACAGAACTTCGTTTCGAACCTGTCCACGGTCTGTGATCGTATTCAATGGAAGGAAAGTTGCACGACCATATTTGTTCTGTTTTAAGAACTGAATGATCTTCTTTGCCGTGCTGTCATCCTCCGTGACAATATTCTGGATACTTCCACCGAGGGCTGTCTCGACGGCAACCTCGTATTTCTTATCAACATCGATAATATCTGCAACAACCCCGATAATGCCCGGATTGTTCTTTTTCTGCTCCATAACACGGCGGATACTGTTGCCATAGCCATCGTAGCGTTCTGTGATATTCCGAAGTGCTTCCATCTTGGATCTGGTTGCTGATAACTCTTCATTTGTATTATGTATACGCTCACGATTGACTTTATTTCTGCTCTGATTCTCTTCCAGAGCCTTTTCCGCAGTTTCCAGTTCTTTGATAATACCGGCTACATTCTGATCCAAAGCAGATAACTTCGCCTGTAACTCGTCATGTTCTTTCCGGTCGTTATTATCATCACTCTTAAATTGCAGATATCTCTGGTTTAACTGGGTCTTGCGGAAGTTGATGTTCTCAAGCATCGCGTCATACCTTCCGACCTTTGCCTGAAGATTTCCACTCTCATGAATATATTCGATGATATCGGATTTACATTCTTCGATCTTATCCTGACATTCATGGATATAGGCATCTAAGCGGCTGCTTTCTCCTTTTGCGGTATCCAGCGAACCGGAAATAGCTGAAACCTGATCTCCAAGGGCATCCTTTTGTCCCTGATAGTTCTCCATCTCTTTCCGGTCAGCTTCCCTCTGACGGTTGATCCTGTCGATCTGTTCCTGTATATTTTTATCATTCTGTCTGGAATTTAAGATCTGCTGGTTGATAACGTTGATCTCACCTTCCAGACGTTCGTTCTTTAACCGAAGCTCATGCACCTGATTCTTTGATGCATCGATCGCCTGATTGATCTCCTCTAACGCCTGCTCGATACGCTCATATTCTTCCTTGGTATGTTCCAGTTCTTCTTTATTCTGAGTGAGATCATTATTTAAGATCTCCCGATTCTCTGTATCTTTATCAAGGATTTCTTTTAAATGCTCCATCTCAAGGAAAAAGGCATTGATATCCAGTTTCTTCAGTTCGTCTTTAAACAGCAGATATTTTCTCGCTGTTTCAGACTGTTTTTGCAATGGACCGACCTGCTTTTCCAGCTCATATAAAATATCATTGACACGGCTTAGATTGTCACGCTCTGCTTCTAATGACTTCTCGGCTGCCGCTTTGTTCTTTTTAAATTTTACGATTCCTGCAGCTTCATCGAACAGTTCCCGTCGTTCTTCCGGTTTACCGTTTAAGATCTTCTCAATCTGACCCTGTCCGATAATGGAATATCCCTCTTTACCGATACCGGTATCAAAAAACAGTGAATTTACATCCTTTAAACGGCTGACAGTGCCATTGATCAGATATTCACTTTCTCCCGAACGATACACACGTCTGGCAACCGTTACTTCATTATAATCAATCGGCAGATGATGATCACTGTTATCTAACGTGATCGCTACATATGCAGAACCCTGTGGCTTACGAAGCTGTGTACCGGAGAAAATGACATCCTCCATCTTAGAGCCTCGAAGACTCTTTGCGCTCTGTTCACCCAGTACCCAGCGGACAGCATCCGCTACGTTACTCTTTCCCGAACCATTTGGCCCGACGATACAGGTTATTCCATGATTGAATTTGAATACGATTTTATTAGCAAATGATTTGAAGCCGTTTACTTCAATACTTTTTAAATACATATATTAACCCTGCTTTTTCTTAATTTGTAACAGTGCATTATATGCTGCCGTCTGTTCAGAAGCCTTTCTGGATGCTCCTTCGCCTGTTGCAACATGTTCCCCGTTAATGCACACCTCGGATACATAAGACTTATTATGATCCGGTCCCTTCTCCTCTAACAAGGCATAAGTAAGGGTTTTTTCTTCTTTCTGTGCAAGCTCCTGCAAGGTTGACTTGGCATCATAAAACAGCGAATGTGTCTCTACATCATCAAGTAAGAACCGGTGTACGAATTTCTTTGCTTCATCTAAGCCGCCGTCCAGATAGATAGCGCCGAGAACCGCCTCAAACAGATCACACATGATCGAGTTCCGGTCTCTGCCTCCGGTCAGATCCTCTCCCTTGCTGAGCAGAACATACTGTCCAAACTTCAGTTCCTTGGATATCTGGGATAAGGTAAATTCACACACCAGACTCGCACGGAGCTTTGTTAATTTTCCTTCCGGATATTCCGGATAATTCTGATAGAGATATTCACTGACAACGAATTCCAGGATCGCATCCCCAAGGAATTCCGACCGTTCATAGGATTCTACCTTATTGATCTTGCGTTCATTTGCATAGGATTTATGCGTTAATGCAGTTACAAGCAAATCCAGATCATGAAAGGTATATCCGATAATTGTTTCTATATTATGAAATCGTTCTGTATTCATAATTACTTCGCCACTTCTTTTCCAAGATTCTCGGCAATCTTTTCATTTACACCATTTTCTTTGAAATCAATACACTGGAAAATAGCGCTCTTGACTTCCTCGTTATGAGAATTGCCATGGATCTTTACGACAAGGCCCTTTAAGCCAAGTAAAGGTGCGCCGCCTTTGTTCTTCGCATTAAAGCGCTCTTTTAATCCATTCAATGAACTCTTGATCAGAAGTCCTCCGATCTTGGTCTTAAATGATGACATGATCGTATTCTTGATCTCACCTAAGAGCATCTTTGCAAGGCCTTCATATAATTTTAAAATAACATTTCCGACAAATGCTTCACAGACAATAACATCCGCTGCACCGTTTGGAATCTCTCTTGCCTCGATACTGCCGACAAAATTAATATCCTTACATTCTTTCAATAACGGATATGTCTCTTTTACAAGAGCATTTCCCTTTTCTTCTTCATCACCGATGTTTACGATCGCAACTCTTGGATTCTTAACATGTTCGATATTCTCCATATAGATAGAACCCATCTTTGCAAACTGTAACAGATGCTCCGGTCTGGCATCGACATTTGCTCCACAGTCGATCAGAAGGGAATAACCCTTTGAGGTAGGAAGAAGCGGGGCAAGCGGTGAACGTTTTACACCTTTGGAACGTCCGACTACTAACTGTCCTCCTGCAAGGATCGCACCTGAACTTCCGGCTGAAATGATCGCATCAGCTTCTCCGTTTTTTACCATGTTCAGACCAACCACCAGTGAAGAATCCTTCTTGCTTCTGACTGCCTGTACCGGTGCTTCATGACAGGTGATCTCCTCTGTTGCATTTACGACCTCGATCTTTGACTGATCGTAAGTATATTTCGCAAGTTCCTTCTTTATTACATCTTCTTTACCGGTCAGTATTACCTGTGCCTTTGCGCCTTCATTGATTGCTTCTACTGCACCTCTTATGATCCACTCCGGTGCGTAATCTCCACCCATGGCATCTACAACTACTCTTGTTACTTCGCTCATCTTATTTCTGTTTCCTTTCTTATACCGGAAGTTTTCCGGCATTTCCATATTTCTCATTATACGAATCGGAGTACAGACTCCTACGCAGACCAACCCGGAAGCTTGTCGGAATAGGACTCTGCTCTGACCGTATAAATACACAAAGTTATTATATATTTTGCCTTTCTTAAAGTCAACAGGGGATATAACGCTGCAATTGCCAAATACATTCATGCCGGCGTGTCGTACCCGGCTTATGAAATGGCAAAAAAATAAAGCCTTCCGATCGCTCGGAAAGCTCTATTTATAATTACTCACCTACTGAGATAATCTCTTTCTTGTTGTATGAACCACAATTCTTACATACTCTATGTGGAACCATTAATTCGCCACACTTGCTGCACTTTACTAATGCAGGAGCAGTCATCTTCCAGTTAGCTCTACGCTTATCTCTTCTGGCCTTTGAACTCTTATTCTTTGGACAAATTGACATTAATCACACCTCCTCAACCTTTCAAGATGTTTGCAAAAACTGATAATCTTGGATCCGGAACAAAATCATCACAATCACATGTTTCATGATTCAGATTTGCTCCACACACTTTGCACAGACCTTTGCAATCATCTTTGCATAATATCTGCATCGGGACTAAAGTCATTAGTTCCTTCTGTAAAAGCATGTCCATATTAATAATGTGATCTTCCAGATAGTCTAATTCCTCGATCTCATCAACTTTATCTGTTTCAAAGATAGCCATATCGATCATCTCGTCTATGTCCACTTCAAAATCTTCTGTAATTTCATCCAGACAACGGTCACATAACATCTTAAGTGTAACAACACAGCCGCCCTTAAGACTTGCTTTTCTCTTACCTTCATTTCTGGCAGTAAGATGAAAATCTTTTACGTTATCAACTACATATACATTTCCGTTAAAAGAAAATTCCTTCAGTTCAGATGTAACATCGTAGTCTTTTACCTGTCCTTCTGTCGATAAAATCTCTGATAAATCAATTAACATAATATCTCCTAAAAATCGCACATTGGTTATTATACATATTTGAATACCCTTTGTCAACGATAAAATCACATATTTTTTGCCATATTTTTCTTTTTCACTACACTAACGCAACGGTCTCTCTTGCGATCGCAAGCTCTTCATTTGTAGGAACGACAAATACCTTTACTTTTGAATCCGGTGTGGAGATCAGCTTTTCATCTCCCATTACCTTGTTTGCTTCCTGATCGATCGTGATTCCCATGTATTCCATATCTGACATTGCAAGGTTTCTGACATATGGATTGTTCTCACCGATACCGGCTGTAAATGCGATCGCATCTACACCGCCCATAGCTGCGGCATATGCACCGATATACTTCTTGACACCATATGCAAATACATCAAGCGCCAGACGGCATCTGTCATTTCCTTCTTCCATACCTTTGCCGAGATCTCTGAAATCACTGAATCCACCGGACAGACCATAGACACCGGACTTCTTATTTAAGATCGTATTGATCTCTTCGATATTCTTTCCTGTCTTATTTGCAAGGAATTCGATAATGGCTGGATCGATATCACCGGATCTTGTTCCCATGATCACACCTGCAAGCGGTGTCAGACCCATAGTCGTATCAACTGACTTTCCGCCTTTAACTGCTGTAATACTGGAACCATTTCCAAGGTGACATACGATGATCTTGGTATCTTCGATATTCTTTCCAAGAAGCTCTGCTGTTCTCTTTGATACAAAGCTGTGGCTTGTACCATGGAAACCATATCTTCTGATCTTATAGTCTGTATAATATTCATAAGGAATACCATAGATATATGCCTTGTCCGGCATTGTCTGATGGAACGCCGTATCAAATACACCGACATTTGGAACACCCGGCATCAGCTTCTGACATGCACGAATGCCGATCAGATTTGCTGGATTATGTAATGGCGCAAGATCATTACATTCTTCAATCGCAGCAATTACTTCATCTGTAATCACAACAGACTTGGCAAATTTCTCACCGCCATGTACGATTCTGTGACCTACTGCATCGATCTCGGACAGATCTGCGATCGCGCCTGTCTCTTTGTCTGTTAATGCTTCTAATACATAACTAACTGCTGCGTTATGATCCGGCATAGGAAGATCCTTTGTATATTTCTCTTTTCCTGTCGTTGTATGAGTAAGTCTTCCATCTACAGCGATACGTTCACATAAGCCCTTTGCAAGAAGTTCTTCTGTATCAGAATCGATCAGCTGATACTTCAATGATGAACTGCCACAGTTAATAACTAAAACCTTCATATTAAATATCCTCACTTTATTTATTTTGTTCAAACCGGCACATGCCAGTCGTATACGACATAATTCATTATACTGTCGTCTGCTTTGATTTTTAACCTTTAATTCTTGATTTCTTATCTTTAAGATTCTTGTTTTGTGCACCAGACAACACTATATATTCTACATTCATCTAAAATGTGCTTCAAGTCTTTTTTCGTATTTTCAAGCGAACCGGAATTATCGATCTTATAATCACAGGCTTCCAGATAAAAAGCTTCCGGCTCCTGTGAATCGATGACTGCCTGCGCACGTTCTCTGGTAAAGCCGCGATATTCGCAGAGTCTGGATATCCGGACATCCAAATCTGCATAGACATAGCACATCTTATCACAGATACTCTTATATCCATCCTGAATCAGCAAAGCAGCTTCAATTACGAACAACTTTCTTCCGGCATTCTTCTGTTCCTCGATCTGGCGCAGGATTTCTTCTTTCACCAGCGGATGTGAGATACTGTTCAACAAAGCCAGCTTATCTTTATCGTGGAATACGATATCTCCAAGCTTCTTTCTGTCGATCGGACGTTTTCCCGTTGATATATTCTCTTCTGCGGATGCATCTTTGTCCCCATCCACTAAAACCTCTGTACCAAATGCATCAACAATTCCCTGATAAACCGTTCTTCCGGGTTCCATCAGCTCATGTGCCAGCCGGTCTGCTTCTATTATATATGCACCATATTCATCCTTTAATATCGTAAGAACTGCTGTCTTTCCGGAACCGATACCACCGGTCAGTCCAAGGATCAGCATGTCATCTTTATTTTGCATCATACCAGTTATCTCCTTCACTGATACCGATCTCAAGTGGTACTGCCATATCGGCTGCGCCCATCATTTCTTTTTTCATAATCTCTTTTACAATATCGATCTCATCCTTTGCAGTCTCTACCAGAAGTTCATCATGGATCTGTAAGATCAGTCGGGATTTCAGCCCCCGTTTTTTCAGTTCCATATTTACACGGAACATGGCAATCTTAATGATATCCGCCGCCGTACCCTGAATCGGTGAGTTCATCGCAACACGTTCCCCAAAGCTTCTGGTCATGAAGTTTGAAGAACGAAGCTCAGGTACAGGACGGATACGGCCAAACATCGTCCGTACAACACCATCTGCCTTTGCTTCTTCCACCTGACGGTCAAGAAATGACTTTATATTCTTATACGTTGCAAAATACTTTTCAATATAATCAGCAGCTTCTTTTCTGGATATTCCAAGATCCTCCGATAATCCAAATGCGCTGATTCCGTAAACAATACCGAAGTTAACCGCTTTTGCATTTCTTCTCTGCAACGATGTTACCTGATCGATCGGTACATCGAATACCTCGGAAGCTGTTGTCGCATGGATATCTACATGATGAAGAAAGGCATTCTGCATAACCTGATCCCCTGACAGATGTGCAAGTACACGAAGCTCGATCTGCGAATAATCGGCATCTACAAATACATATCCATCTTCCGGTATAAATGCTTTCCGGATCAGTCTGCCAAGCTCCAGTTTCATAGGAATATTCTGGAGATTTGGATCAGTTGAACTGATACGGCCGGTCGCTGTGATCGTCTGGTTAAACGTTCCGTGAATTCTGCCATCTTCTGATATATAAGCCGTCAATCCCTGCGCATAAGTAGAATTCAGCTTTGTAAGCTGACGATATTCCAGTATCGCCGGTATGATCGGATGGTCGTTCTTTATCTTTTCCAGCACATCAACACTGGTGCTGTATCCGGTCTTGGTCTTCTTGCCACCGGAAAGCCCCATATCTTCAAATAAAACAACCCCCAACTGTTTTGGAGAATTGATATTGAACTCTTTTCCAGCATAACCGATGATTTCAGTATGAAGCTCATCAATTCTTCCCTGCAGCTTCACACTGTAATCGTCCAATGCTTTTCGGTCAACCCTGATTCCACGGTGCTCCATATCATAAAGTGTATATACCGTTGGCATTTCGATCTCTTTATAGAGGGTAAGCATTTTCTGTTTTTCCAGACGTTCCATCAGAAGGTCACCTGCAAGATATGGGATCAACGCCTTATACGCAAATAACTTCTGAAAAGTTTCATTTGCAAAAGAGAACAGATTCAACTCATCTTTTCCAATCAATTCTTTTTCCGATGGCAACGTAGCACCAAGATAATCTCTTGCGATTGCATCATAAGAATACACATCCTCCATTGGATTTAAGAGATAGGCGGCTACACCGATATCATGTACTTTTGTATCACTCTCATCAAACGGAAAAACAGACAATGCTTCCTTTAAATCCAGAATATCGACCTGCATACCGTCTCTGGTGGCTGATACTATTTTCTCCATCAGTCTGTCATGCTCCATTCCATTCAGATTCGATAAAATATAAATATTCTTCTCTGATATGGCAACAGACAATCCAAACAGTGTTCCATCCTTCCAGATCGGATACAGCCCGATCTTATCTGTATCTTTCATCTTTTCAGCAAAGAAACTGTCTATCTGCACGGATGTTTCAAGCAGGGTGATAACCGGAGCAATCTCTGCCGTCTCTGTCACTGTATCAAACTTTTTTAGCAGACTGTTAAAACCTAAACGTTTAAATATCTTATACGTTTCATCATTAAATAGTGAATCAATCATCATATCATCCAGAGATACATCCAGATCGCAGTCGAGTTTGATCGTTGCAAGATCCTTTGACATAACTGCCAGATCCATATTCTCCGTAAGATTTTTCTGAACTCGTGGAGGCTTTACTGTATCCAGATGGTCAAGGATATTCTCCATGCTTCCATATTCGATCATCAGTTTTGCAGCTGTCTTTTCTCCGATGCCAGGAACCCCGGGAATATTATCTGAAGTATCGCCCATAAGGCCCTTCATATCTATAAACTGAACCGGTGTAACGCCATATGCCTCAACGACATCCTTCGCATAATAATTCTCTATCGTTGTTCCGGTTGCTTTTGTCTTTGGAATCCGTACAAGGATCGTATCAGTTGCAAGTTGCAAAAGATCTCTGTCACCTGATACGATAACCGTTGCATAACCCTCCCGTTCTGCCATCCTTGATATCGTACCAATAATATCATCTGCTTCATATCCGCCCTTTTCGACGATTGTAACATGCATGGCAGTAAGCACTTCCTTCATAAGCGGAACCTGTTCCCGCAGTTCCTCCGGCATTGGCTTTCTGGTTCCCTTATATGCGCTGTATTTCAGATGACGGAATGTCGGTTCATGCACATCAAATGCTACGCACATATGATCCGGCTTCTCCTCATCCATGATCTTAAATATAATATTAAGAAAACCAAGAACTGCATTTGTATGCAGTCCTTCATAGTTTGTAAGATCCGGCAGACCATAGAATGCACGGTTTAATATACTGTGTCCATCAATTAATAATATTTTCTTCATTTTCCAAATCGTCCTTCTCTGCCGTTTCCTCGGCGACTTCCAGATAGTTTTTGTGTGTCTGGTTATATTTCTTTATTTTATCCATAAACTGTACATTCTTATCACTGTTTCCCGGAAGATCTTCATCTTTATATAAAATATCCTCCAGATAATCGATCATATATTTATCTCCAAACAACAGTTTATCACCAAACGTGTCACTGTAATAATACTCCGTCTGTGATTTCTGTTTGGCATTCTGCTCATAGTGATAAACCTTCTCAAGCACACCACTGTATACCCACAACAATCCTGTTATGATAGCAGCAAGAACAAGAACGATCGTAGAGGTTGCAATTCGTTTAACGGCTGTCATACGTGTCATTTCTTCATCCAGCTTATCATCCAGTTCCTTTTTAAAGTTCGTAGAAAGATTTTCTTCATTGTCCAATTCTTTCATACCAACAATCAGGGTATAATAGATTTCCAGTTCCTCTGAACAGTTTTCACAGTTTTTGACATGCTTAATAAACTCCTTCAACTCATCATCCGGGAGTTTGTTTTCTATGAATGCCATGATCTTTGATTGTGCCTCTAAACATGTCATCTGACTGCCACCTTCTTTATCCTGTCCGTAAATTTCCAATGTCTATCGAATATGATCCTGCGATTCGTCTGTTGTCTTAACGATCTCCCGTATCACGATATGGAATGGTTCACCTTTTCCCGGAACTACCTCTACCCGATCTCCGACTTTATGACCAAGAAGCGCTTTTCCCATTGGAGATATGTTACTGATAATACCGTTCAATACATCTTCCCTGACTGTCGTTACGATCCGATAGGTATCTTCTTCGTCATCTTCTTCAAAATAAACACGAACCGTATTATTTAATCCAACTTCATCCTCAGCCGATTCATCCTTTATGATCTCAGCTGTTCTTACCATACGATCCAGATAACGGATTCTCTTTTCATTCGCATTTTTATCCTTCTTTGCTGCATAATACTCGAAATTCTCACTCAAGTCGCCCTGTGCTCTTGCTTCTTTTACAGCTTCCAGCTTTTCTTTTCGAACTACGACTTTTCTATATTCGATTTCTTCTTCCATCTTCTTGATGTCAGATTCTGTTAACTGATTAAACATTAAACCAACCACCCTGTTCACATTTTTGCTAACAGTATAGCACAAAACATTTTTGGATACAACAAAAGCAGATCTTACGTCCGAAAACGTAAAATCTGCTCCTGTTATTATATGAAATAAATTTATTTACTTCAGATTAGTTGTTGATGAGCTTATCTTCACCATTCCAGCTGTACAGCTTTCTGATGCTCTCGCCAACGATCTCTGATGGATGTTCAGCAGCTTTCTTTCTCATAGCCTTGAAGTGAACCTGACGTCCTGCAGGTGACATATCAAGTAAGAATTCCTTAGCAAATGTACCATCCTGAATATCAGAAAGAACTTTCTTCATAGCCTTCTTTGTATCTTCTGTAATGATCTTAGGACCTGTTACATAATCACCATATTCAGCTGTATTTGAAATAGAGTATCTCATTCCCTTGAATCCTGACTGGTAGATCAGATCTACGATCAGCTTCATCTCATGGATACACTCGAAATATGCATTTCTTGGATCATAACCAGCTTCACAAAGTGTCTCGAAACCAGCCTGCATAAGTGCACATACACCACCACAAAGGACTGCCTGCTCACCAAAGAGGTCTGTCTCTGTCTCTGTTCTGAATGTTGTTTCAAGAACACCGGCACGAGCTCCGCCGATACCAAGTGCATAAGCTAATGCTCTGTCAAGAGCCTTTCCTGTGTAATCCTGCTCTACAGCTACAAGACAAGGTGTACCCTTTCCTGCCTGATACTCTGAACGTACTGTATGACCAGGTGCCTTAGGAGCGATCATTGTTACATCTACATTCTTAGGTGGAACGATTGTTCCGAAGTGGATATTGAAACCATGAGCGAACATTAACATGTTACCATCTTCAAGGTTAGGCTCGATATCTTTCTTGTACATATCAGCCTGTAATTCATCATTGATAAGAATCATGATAATATCTGCTTTCTTAGCAGCTTCTGCAGCTGTATATACTTCAAATCCCTGTGCCTCAGCCTTTGCCCAAGACTTGCTTCCTTCATAAAGACCGATAATTACGTTACAGCCTGATTCCTTCAAGTTAAGGGCATGTGCATGTCCCTGTGAACCGTAACCGATAATAGCGATTGTCTGTCCGTCCAGTAATGATAAATTACAGTCTTCCTGATAATAAATTTTTGCTTCTGCCATTATTTTGTCCTCCTGATATAAATGACTTCTTTATAATAATCAACTGCATAATTGCAATCAATCTATCAATAGTTATATATGACATGCAGGAATTAATCCTGGCTCTGTCCTCGTACCAGTCCTGTCAGACCTGTACGAACCAGTTCAATGATCTCAAATCCATCTAACAGTCCAAGAAATGCTTCACACTTCGAGGTTGCACCTGTCAACTCAATGATCATGGAACCTTTTGAAACATCAACGATGTTTGCACGGAATATATTTGCAATGGACATGATATCCTGTCGGGTATCCTTATCACTTCTTACCTTGACGAGAACAAGTTCTCTGCACACAGATTTACCAGGTTCCAGTTCAACGATCTCTACAACGTCCTCCAGCTTATTCAGCTGTTTCTTGATCTGGCTCAGGCTTGCATTATCTCCGCTGACTGCTACAGTCATTCTGGAATATGCAGGATTCTCTGTAACACCTACCGTAACACTGTCTATGTTATAACCTCTGCGGCTGAATAAACCTGAAACTCTGCTCAGTACACCTGATGTATTATCTACAAGAAGTGACAAAACTATATTATCCATCAAATAAGTACCACCTTTCAAACCTATGAAATGGCTGTATTTTATCAATACAGCACAAATCCTTGTTTTATTATAGTTATCTTGTCAATTGTTGTCAACGAAGAATTACTCAATATCAAGCAATCTTTTTACAACTTGAACACATTCTGCTGCATCCTCTGAATAACCATCTGCATGTATCTCCTCAGCAAAGCTTTCTGTGATCACGGCCCCACCAATAACGACCTTAATATCCAGGTTTCTGGCTTTTACAAGTTCCACAACATCAACCATTTTCATCATAGTTGTTGTCATAAGTGCCGAAAGTCCGATTATCTTTGCATTATTTTCTACAGCTGCATCAACGATCACTTCCGCGGGTACATCCTTGCCAAGATCAATAACCGGAAATCCATAGTTACGAAGCATCAAAACAACCAGATTCTTCCCGATATCATGAATATCTCCCTCCACGGTAGCAACTACGATCGCAGGCATTGACTTTCCATCATCTTCCCGTACGATAAGTGGTGTGATCTGATTGATGGCAAGTTCCATCGTCTCTGCACTGGCGATCAGCTGTGGAAGGAAATATTTCTTCTGTTCAAACAGTTTGCCAACACGATTGATCGCAGCGATCAGTTCTTCATCAATGATCTTCTGCGGATCTGTTCCCTTCTCCAGTTCTTTTTTGACATCTTCAATAATATTTCTTTTATTTCCTTTTACAACATCTGTATAAATGACGCTTTTCCCTTTTTCATCCTCCTGTCCGCCTCCGCTCTGTGTCGGCGCAGCCGTTGTGATCCCAAGCGGCTTTACATTCTGAATATACCGGATATCGCCTTCTTCTTTGTTTAAAAGCATATCTGATGCATATGCCATATTCATAAGCATGGTCTGAGAGGGATTTGCAATTGCCATCGTAAGACCATTCTGGATCGCCATTGTAAGAAATGCCGCATTTACAAACATACGCTCCGGCAAACCAAATGAAATGTTGGAAAGTCCACAGATCGTTGCAAGTCCCATATCATGACAATAACGGATCGTTTTCAGGCAGTTGACAGCGGCCGCTTTCTCCGCTCCGACGGTTGCTACCAGACCATCTACAACGACATCCTCTTTCTGAAATCCCATCTTAAATGCCGCATCTAAAACGGTATGTATGATCCCTTCTTTTTCAGCACTGTCCTTTGGAAGTCCCTCATCAGAAAGTGGAAGCAGAATGAACATCGCACCATATTTTCTGACTAACGGAAGGATCTCCTGCATTTTTACTTTTTCCAGAGACACTGAATTCACAAGTGCACGTCCCGGATAGATACGGAGTGCCGCTTCAATAACAGCAGGGTTACTGGAATCAATACATAACGGAAGGCTTACTGCCTGCGACACTTCATAGACAACCCTTACCATCATTTCTCTCTCATCAATACCATTCATACCGACATTGATATCAAGGATCGATGCGCCCTTTTCCAACTGTTCTTCTGCCATCGTCATAACAGTATCAAGCACACCTTCACGAAGCTCCGCCTGCAGTTTCTTCTTACCGGTTGGATTAACTCGTTCTCCAACCACCATAAATGAACCATTCAGATTGATCTGTCGGGTCATACGTTCCGATGATAACAGACGTTTTTTCTGATCGGATATCTTGGGAATATCCATCGTCTTTGCCATATCAGAAAGTGCTTTGATATGGGCAGGAGTTGTACCGCAGCAGCCACCGACCATTCCGGCTCCTGCTTCTATGATCATCTTCATATCTTCCGCAAAGGTTTCCGGCGTCATGGCATAGATACTCTTGCCATCCACAAGTTCCGGCATACCGGCATTTGGTTTTGCAAATACCGGAACAAAAGCTGCTTCTTTCATGGTAGCGACAAGCTCTGTCATCTTATCCGGTCCTGTGGAACAATTTATACCCATTGCATCCGCACCGAGATTCTGCAATACATTGATTGCTGTTACCGGATCAGTTCCATATAAGGTTCTTCCATCCTCATTAAATGTAAGGCTGGCCATGATCGGAAGATCGCATATCTCATTTGCAGCGATCACTGCTGCTCTTGTCTCAGCGAGGCTCATCATGGTTTCTACAACCAGAAGATCACATCCAGCCTCGACGAGCACCTTGATCTGTTCTTTATAGATATCAACCAGTTCTTCAAACTGAAGTTTTCCCATCGGATACAGCATCTCACCTGTCATCGTAAGATCACCTGCCACATATCCATGACCACATTCGGCTACAGCCTGTTTTGACAAAGCTACCAGATCCAAATTCATCTGATGCAGTTCAGCTTCCAGATCATATTCCCGAAGCTTCAAGCGATTACAGGTAAATGTGGGAGCATATAAGATATCCGTACCTGAATCCAGATAGGCTTTTTGAAGTTCTAACATAACGTCCTTGTGCTCAAGAATATATTTTTCCGGGCATACACCAAGCGGCATTCCGGCATTCATCAGATTCGTTCCGGTTGCTCCATCCAAGATCAGTATTTTCTCATTGAACAGTTGTCTAAATTCCTGTTTATTCATTCGTCATCACACCTTCGTCATCTATTTTGTTATCTCCGTCCGCTGCTGTCGTAGCGAGCAGATCACATCGTTCATTCATCGGATGCCCTGCATGTCCCTTTACCCAGTGAAAAGTCACTGTATGAGGTTCTTTCGCTTTTAACAGTCGTTCCCACAGATCACGGTTCTTTACCGGTTCATTCTTACCGCGTTTCCAGCCCTTCTTGATCCAGCCCCATATCCAGCCATCATTAAATGCCTTTATAAGATACTGGGAGTCTGAATATAATTCCACATTACAGGGTTTGATCAATGCTTCCAGACCAACGATCGCCGCCATAAGCTCCATGCGGTTATTGGTCGTCTTGTTATAGCCCTGTGAAAATTCCCGTTCATGAAGCGTTCCTTTTCCATCTATAAACTGGATAACCGTTCCATACCCACCCGGTCCGTCCGGATTTCCTCTCGCTGCACCATCTGTATATATCTTTACGTCCATTTCTTTTCTTACCTCGTATCGATTCAAATTAATCTTATATTCGTTCATATACATCTGATTATTATTTTCCATCAATCAACCAGACGTAGTCCTTACTTTGCATCCATATTATAACTTCTGATCATACCCGTAAGAATCCTGCTCATCTTTTCAGACATCTCCTTACTTCGATCCAGAATATCTTCATGCTTTAATTCGGATCCAAGTCCGGCTGCTTTATTTGAAATTGCAGAAAAACCGGATACCATAATTCCCATATGGCAGGCTGTGATCGCCTCACACGCCGTACTCATGCCAACCGCATCTGCACCAAGCGTTTTAAACATTCGGATCTCTGCCGGTGTCTCATATTGAGGGCCGGTCGCCTGAAGGTAAGTTCCCTCCACAACATGAAGTCCGAGCTGTTCAAATAATTTTCTGCTTACCTGTATTTTCCCTTCGTCATATATGTGACTCATATCCGGAAATCTGACACCAGACTCATCTATATTTTTTCCGATCAACGGAGATGGAACAAAGCTTGATATCTGATCCGATATGATCATGATATCTCCGGGTATCAGCTTCTCACTGATTCCTCCTGCTGCATTTGTCAATATCAGCCACCGCATTCCAAGAAGCCCCATCAGCCGGATCGGTTTCACAACATCCTGCATGGAATATCCCTCGTAGTAATGAACTCTGCCCTGCATGACAACAATCGGTTTTCCACAGGAATAACCAAATATAAACCGTCCTTTATGACCGGAAACTGTTGAAACAGGAAAGCCCGGAATATCTTTATAATCGACATATATCGGATCATCCACGGTAAATGCATCGCCCAGTCCGCTTCCCAGTACAATTCCGATCTCCGGTTTAATATTTACTCTGTCAATGATATAACGAACAGCCTCATCATACATAAATAACATCTCCTTATCCCGGTGCCGCAGTTCGCCTGTACACCAGTCTCTGAAATACTTAATTCTGAGTTTTCACATATATCCATATGGTAAAAAAGCTGACACCCATCTGAATGTCAGCTTATTTTCATAAAACGGAGATAGAGAGATTTGAACTCTCGCGCCGGTTGCCCGACCTACCGCTTTTCGAGAGCGGACCCTTCAGCCACTTGGGTATATCTCCTTTTTCCTATGACTTTGCTATAATACCATTAAAAATCAAAATATACAACTATTTTTTATGATAGTTTCTGATATTGCCGGTACGCAATATAGTCATACAAATACCATATATTAAAATTAGTAATAACAGATCACAGGCATACCTGCATAAATATTTTCATAGATAACAGCTGCTTTCTGATATGGCAGATTCACACAGCCATGTGAACCGCTTGAATAATAAATATCACCACCGAATTTATTACGCCACGTTGCATCATGAAGACCGATACCACGGTTAAACGGCATCCAGAAATTTACCTTTGTCTCATAATCTTCTCCCCTTAATACGGACGGCGATTCCTTATATGTAATCGAATATAAACCATCCGGAGTACCATGTCCATCTTCCACACATCCCGTTACGCAAGGTGAATCTTCTACCAATTTACCATCTATGATCAAATATACATGCTGATTTGACAGATCAACCTCTACATAAGAATATCCAATATCTCCATATTTGTTATATACTGCTCCTGTCTGGGAAAATTCCGGTGTCCGCTCCTGCGATTTACCGCTTGCAAGCGTCTCCCACAAGCCTTTCGTCTCTGCTTCCACATCGATCGCCCATCCATAACGATTGCCAGTTTCTTCTACATATCTTCCTGTATAAGTCTGAAAAGTTCTTGTCGTTCCAACAGTGTTATACGTCTCTGCGAGTTCTTCTACATAAGTCCGAACTGCTTTCTTCTTGAATTTCCATTTACCTTTATCATAATAGAGCCAGCTGCCAAATGTTGATGCATCAAGTGTCCATGAAATACGATCGATACTGTAGTCGATCTGAACTGCAAGATATGTCTCCAAAGATTTTTTACAGTCTGCAATCTCCTCACTATCTGCTGTGATCCCCGCACTTTCATAACAATCTTCTTTATCTAAGTCAACAGATGCCTCCACATGTTCAAGTGCCGTCACAACTACCTCCTGAACCTTATCCGCATCCAGATAATTTCCTTCAGTCTCCGGTACGATGACTGCCTCACTCTTTTCAACTGCTACATAGGCATCTTTTGGTTTTTCCATATCTTTTTCCTGCATACAGTCCTGATCTTTCAGAAACTGATACAATTTTTCCTTATCATATGTTATTTCATAACTGGTTTTATAATCTTTCCGCTTATTATTCAGATATAAAAACCACAGAAAACCATTTTGCTTCTTCTTAATGCTTTTCTCATTGGATACAGCCTGTATCGTCATATCGATATCTGCCGGTTGAATTACAAATGATATATGCTCTCTGCCATTTACGGTTAAAGTATACTCATTCATACAGGTATTGATCGTATTCTTTACAGATTTCACTGTATGATATGATACATTCTGTCCGTCAATATATGTGTTCTTGTTAAAATGAAAACTGAACCAGATCGACAATACAAGATAACACAGTAAAATAACTCCACCCACAGAAATTGATATAATAGCAGCGATCTTTTTCCTCTTTTTTCGTTTGTCGATCTGTTCGTAGACGCTCTTGTCAACAAAAACATCCGCCGGTATGGCAGCAGCTGTTGCTGCAACCTCTGTCTGTTCTGTTTCGTTCTTTGTCTGTTCTACTTCTTTGTTTTCTTCACTCATAATCTTCCCCTGTCATTCTCCTTCCAGATGAATCACGCATATCTCCGGTTTATTATTCACCCGAAACTTTAAGGTATGACCACCAAGTCCACCTGTTAAGATCATTTTTTTATTTCGACATTCATACATACCCCGGTAATATTTTGGAAACAAACGTACCATCGGCGATATCACTCCCCCAAGAACCGGAAGTATGATCATGCCCCCATGTACATGACCGGATAACACCAGATCTGCCCCCCAGTCCGCATATATTGGAAAATAATCCGGGTTATGCGCAAGTAATATCGTATATGCATCCTGATGTCTTGTCGGAAGAAGCTTCACCAGATAGTCCTTCTTCATCTTCTGAAGCCGGAACCTTCTGTAATAAGCTGCATCCATATCAAGACCTACTACACGGATATTCTCAGATGTCAGGATCATTTCCTCGTTTATGAGCCAATGAACATGATTCTTTGTCTGTTCATACAGAATTTTCCATATATCTCCATACTGCTCCGTATACAAGCCGGTTCGCATCTCATGATTTCCTTTTGAAATATATACAGGAAATTCATGTCCAAGCTGTTGTAGAAGATCGATCGCAATACCGGGACTGACATCTTTCTTTCCGACTATAACATCCCCTGCAATCAAAACTGCATCAGGACTGATCTTTTTTATTTCTTTTATAAGATCCTTATTTTTTTTTTCAAATTCTGCATTATGAAGATCGGCGATCATCACAAATGTACCAGACTTTTTTATTCTTTTATCCGTGATCGTATAATGAGATACCGAAAGCAAGTGATTCTCCCGTCTGCTTTCGATCAGGATTGCACACAGACAGATAAGTGCAAATATACAGATGATACTGATAACATCGAATAACATTTCCTTTTCCTCTAGGAACGAAAGGCAAGATATAATACTTTTTTGAAGCTGTAGCCAAACGTTATTTTCTTTATATTTTCCGCCGCAACGATCTCAACTGAGCCAAGAACTCTCCCATTGATCGAATATTCCATCTTTCCAACAACGTCTCCTTGGGTAATCGGTGCAGCAAGCTGCTCTTCCAAAACCAGTGTCTTCTTAACATCATCTGCTTTTTCTCCGCGAAGGAGAACTGATGAAAAATCTGCAGCACTGTCAATCGTCAGCTCGTCACTGATACCATTTTCTATAGAAATACTGCGTGTGTCAAGTACATTTTCATCTTTGTACAGATTACAGTTTGCATACCCATAGTCCAATAGTTTGCAAGCTTCTTTATTCCTGATATCTTTTGTTTCTGCTCCCATAATAACCGCAATCAAAGTAATGCCATTTCTGTTTGCCGTCGCCGACATACAGTATTTTGCAGTCGCTGTATATCCGGTCTTAAGCCCGGTTGCTCCGGTGTACATATTCAGGAATTTATTTGTATTTGCAAGGTCAAATCTTGACTCTCCTCTTGCTGTTTTATGTATGATAGAATCCATCCAGATACCGGAATAATTCAAGATCTCAGGATGCTCATCAATTAACTGTCTGGACATAATTGCAATGTCTCTTGCTGATGTCTCATGTCCATCTGCATCCAGTCCACAGGCATTAACAAAATGTGTGTGCTCCATCCCAAGCTCTTTTGCACGATCGTTCATTCTCTGAACAAAAGCTTCTTCACTTCCTGCCGTGAATTCTGCCATAGCAACTGCTGCATCATTCCCCGAAGCAATGATGATACATTTTATCATATTTTCAACCGTCTGCTGTTCGCCAGTTTCGAAGAAACACTGCGATCCACCCATAGAAGCTGCATGTTCACTTACGGTTACAATATCTGACATCTGATAATCGCCCACATCCATTGCTTCAAAGATCAATAATAAAGTCATTACCTTTGTAACCGATGCTGGTTTCTTTACTTCGTCAGCATTTTTCTCAAATAATACCGTCCCTGTTGTTGCTTCCATAAGGATGCAGGACGGTGATTCCAGCTGAAGTCCGGACTGATCTGCTGTTTCTCCCGCTACTGCTTCATTTGTTACATCCTCATCTGTAACTGTTTCCCCCTGTGCTGCTTTTTCTGTCTCAGTCTCAGCAACACTGTATATTACAATCCTGCCGGTAAGTCCGACTGCAAGTGCTATTCCAAGAACCGTACTGACAAACGCTCTTCCTATCCTCTTTCTCATTTTTAATCGTCTCAATAACATCCCTCAAATCTGTTCATTTATACAATTTATGCATAGAAAAATGAATAAAGAATGTTTGTGACGATATTTTTCTTTCATAATTAAATATATTCTGCTATAATGTTACAGAATTATGCGCAATATGCGGTAATTTCGATAAATAACGACATATTCGTCATTTATCAACTGGACAAATTATAATAGGAGGAAAAATCAATGAGTATGAAATTGGTTAAACGAGTACCAACCGGTGATGAGATCAAAGAATTATATCCTCTCTCACAGGAACTCAAAGACATTAAAGCAAAACGAGATGAAGAGATCAGAAAAATTTTTACCGGAGAAGACAAGCGATTTATATTTATAATTGGTCCATGTTCCGCTGATAACGAAGATGCTGTATGCGACTACCAGAACAGACTGGCAAAAGTTGCTGAACAGGTCAAAGATAAAATTCTTGTAATTCCACGTATATATACGAACAAACCAAGAACAACGGGTGATGGATACAAAGGAATGCTGCATCAGCCAGACCCAAATAAAGCTTCTGATATGTTAGAAGGTTTATACGCAATCCGTAAAATGCACATCCGTGCAATCAAAGAAACCGGCCTCACGGCAGCAGATGAAATGCTCTATTCTGAAAACTGGCAGTATGTTGATGATATCTTATCTTATGTAGCGATCGGTGCTCGTTCCGTTGAAGATCAGCAGCACAGATTGACTGCAAGTGGAATGGATGTCCCAGTCGGTATGAAGAATCCAACCAGTGGTGATTATAATGTAATGATGAATTCCTGTCTTGCGGGACAGCATCCACATACATTCTTATATTCAGGATGGGAAGCACATACAGACGGCAATCCACTGACACACTGCATCTTAAGAGGTGCATTAAACAAACACGGACGCTCTATCTCAAACTATCATTACGAAGATCTCCGTCTCTTATATGATTCATATCAGAAGTTTAATCTGGTAAATCATGCTTGTATCGTAGATGCCAATCATAATAATTCAGGTAAAAAGTTTGATGAACAGCCTCGAATCGTAAAAGAGGTCATCCACAGCCGTAACTATGATCCTGATATCAAGAATCTTGTAAAAGGTGTTATGGTAGAAAGCTACATCGAAGATGGTAACCAGCCTGTCGGCGGCGGATGCTATGGTAAATCCATTACTGACCCATGCCTTGGATGGGACAAAACCGAACGTCTCTTAAAGGAAGTCGCCGATCTGTTATAAGATCTGATACCAAAGTGTAAAACAGCTCCCAAATTTATATATAAGACAAAGAAACCTGCCAGATAATAACTGACAGGTTCCTTTTTTCACTCTTTAATGATGCGTGACAGGAAATTTCTTCCAAGCGACACATCTCCGGCTATATTTAATTTTCCGGTCGCATATGCATAGATCGGATCCATAATTCCATTAATTACTTTCTCCAAACTGGATATTGTAACAATAAATTGAACATTTCGTTGTTTATATTCCCCCGAAACGACCTCTGTTTTACCATCTTTCAAATGAATGTAAAAATGTCCATTATCACATCCAATAACATCAAACTGAAAATATGTGTCATCCTGTAATCCATCTATGTTCTTATGTAAGGATATTTCATTAAAATAATCAAGGCATTCCCTATATGTCATATGAGTAAACCTGCTTTATAAGAATTCGAAATCGTCATCCTCATCACCGTCACCGATCAGAACTTGATTACGCTTAACGCCTTCTTCGATTTCTCCTACGATTACTTCATCATCGTCATCTTCTGTTACAGCACTCTTACCAGCAAATGCCTGTGGCTTGCTTTCCTCTTTTGGTTTCATCTTTAACTTCTGAGGTTCTGCTGTTGTCTGTGACTTCATCTTCAATTTTGTGATAGGATCAGCTTCTAAGGCATCCTCATTAATGGATGATGCCGCACCTGCTGTTACTGTCGCAGCACCGCCATTTGCCTTAATCTCTTCCATCTCTGCTTTTAACTTTGCAAGTTCTGCCTTTGCATTTGAAATGACTTCATTTGCACGTTTCTTTGCATCGTTGATGATTCTGTTTGCTTCATTATTTGCTGCGTTCTGTTCCTTCTTGGAACCAGGAGCAGCCTGCTCTAATTGCTTCTCTAACTCATAGATCTTTACACTGTTCTCTCTGAGGGAGTTCTGAGACAGCTTATTTTCTGCTATGGCTGCATCATATTTTGCCTGTAACGAAGCGAATTCATCTGATACTTCTCTCATAAATGAATTTACTTCATCTTTATTATAACCAAAAAGTCCTTTTTTAAAGGTCTTTTCTTCAATGCTTTCCTTTGTTAACATTATAGCACTTCTCCTTTTCGTGTTTTTTTAACATAACCTAAATTCAATTATATTAATTTTTTGTATGATTTTCAAGGAATAATCGTATGTTTTTGAAAAAATTTACAAATTTTCATGCAAAATATTCAATTCTCAGCCATACCATGTATTTTTTACATTTCATGGCTGTCAAGCAGAATCGTAAATGGTCCGTCATTAGATAGATCAACTCTCATATCTGCACCAAAAATACCACTTTCTGTAACAGCGATCTTCCCGCTGCAGGCAGATAAGATATATTCATACAACTTATTTGCTTTATCCGGATTACCTGCCTTTGTAAAGGAAGGACGATTTCCCTTCTTGCAATCTGCACATAAAGTAAACTGTGATACGATCAGAAGTTCACCATTTACATCTGTAAGGGAAAGATTCGTCTTCCCGTTTTCATCCGCAAAGATACGAAGTCCCAACAGCTTTCGGATCAGTTTGTCTGCAATTTCTTCTGTATCTTCTTCGAATATTCCCACAAATACAAGCAGTCCTTTTCCAATCTTTCCTACCTGTTTATCATCTACAGATACACTTGCATGATTCACTCTCTGGATCAGAAATCTCATAATTTTTTATCCCCTTTAACGTTCTGACATACTGATTGCTTCTACCGCAACGCTTCCTCCACGAACAACTTCGATCCGGTTTGGAAAACTCTGCTTGAATAATTTGATTGCATCGTTGTTCTGATTTTCTGTCTGTAAGCATTCTACCAGAATATTCTTTCTGTCATAATCTGTGATCTTGAAGTTAAATGCATTTGCAATGCGGAACACCTCATCCTTATCATCGGTATTGCATTCTTTCACCTTAATAAATAAGATTTCTTTATTGTGGATCGGAATATCCGTATAGTCAACAACCTTGATTACTTCTACACTGCGGTTCAACTGCTTCTTCACCTGCTCAAAAGTACGGCCATCACTGGTAAAACTGATCGTCATTCTGGATACAGTAGTATCTTCTGTCTCTCCTACAGTCAGGCTGTTCAGGTTATAGGATTTACCGGAAAACAGACCGGAGATTCTTGCAAGTACACCTATTTCGTTTTCAACATATAAACATATCCATCTTTTTTTTCCATTCATCTGTCCATCCTCCTTAACAATCCATGATCATATCATTTAATGACTTTCCGCCCGGTACCATAGGGAATACATTTGCTGTCGGATCAATATAGAACTCGATCACTGTAGGTCCTTTTGTATTTGCCTTTGCCTGCTCAAATGCTGCCTTGATCTCTTCTTCCTTTGTCACACGGATTCCGAGTGCTTCATAGCTTTCAGCCAGCTTTACAAAATCCGGTGTATACTTCGGACAGCATTTGTCCGGATTCTGGCAGTCGTGATTACAGCTTTTTCTGTATCTCAGGCAGGTGCTGCTGTAACGCTTATTAAAGAACAGCTCCTGCCACTGACGTACATTTCCAAGATATCCATTATTTAATATACAGATCGTGATCGGAAGCTCCTGTGCAACTGCCGTTGCCATCTCCTGAATATTCATCTGGATACCACCATCACCGGAGATACAGATAACATTCTTATCCGGGTTACCAATCTTTGCACCGATGGCTGCAGGAAGTCCATATCCCATCGTACCAAGACCGCCGGAGGTTAAGAGCTGATTCTCTCCGCCAAGTGCGATATACTGTGTCGTCCATAACTGATTCTGTCCTACATCTGTCGTAATGATAAGATCATCATACATCTCATTGATCGTCTTAATGATCTTCTCAGGTGTAACCCCTTTATAGGAATTCATGTTGATCGGATACTGTTTCTTTACTTCCATAATCTCATCTACCCAATCGGATATGTCTAATTTCTTCGCATATTTTAACATCTTTGTGATCGCAAGCTTTGCATCTGCTACAATCGGGATATCTACCTCTATATTTCTGGAAATCGATGCTGCGTCAATATCAATATGTATGATCTTCGCATTCTTCGCAAATGTGTCGATCGTTCCTGTGATTCGGTCATTGAATCTGGTTCCGATCGAGAATAAAACATCACATTCCATGATTGCTTTATTGGATGCAAGATTTCCATGCATACCAATATTACCAACATATAATGGATGATCAGTCGGGATCGCACCCTTACCCATGATCGTAGTAACAACAGGAACTCCTGTTAATTCACATAATTCCTGCATTTCTTTTCTTGCATGTGCGATATTGACACCGCCCCCGATCAGAAATACCGGTTTTTTTGCACGATCTAATTCTGCCAGTGCTTTCTTAAGCTGACCGGAATGTACGCCCTCCGATGGCTTATATCCTCTGATATTTACTTCATCCGGATATTCATCCGAACCCATTGCAAGCTGGATATCCTTTGGTATATCAACGAGTACAGGTCCCGGTTTACCGGTTCTTGCGATATAAAATGCATTTTTAATGATCCTTGCCAGATCTTCTCTCTTTCTGACTGTTACTGCATATTTGCAGATGCTTCTTGTGATACCTACGATATCAACCTCCTGAAAGGCATCATTACCGATAAGATTCATCGGCACCTGTCCGGTAAAGCATACAAGCGGGACGCTGTCATAATTTGCAGTTGCAATTCCCGTAACGAGGTTCGTTGCGCCAGGTCCACTGGTAACCAGACATACACCAACCTGTCCGGTCGATCTTGCATACCCATCCGCTGCATGAACGAGCGCCTGCTCATGTCTTGGAAGGATCATATCGATCCCCTCTGCATCATATAATGCGTCAAATAAGTCGATCGCTGTTCCACCCGGATAGGCAAACAGTGTATCAACATGTTCTTCCTGCAATGCTTTTACAAACATCTGTGCTCCATTAATCTCCATAACCTATATCCTCCTTTAAATTGTCATTCAAATAAATTTCTCAGAAGAGCCTTTTCTTTCCACTAAAAAAGCCCTAAGCCGTATAATCAGCTTAGGGCGAATAATCATATCCGTGGTACCACCTAAATTCAGGTCTTGCCTGCTCTCATTCAATACTTACAGGTCCTGCCTGTGTCATATCGTATTCCTGTAACGGGGAAATCCGTTGAATCCTACTCAGCACTTCTTATAAAACTGTACTTTTCAGTCCACTGCTCGAAGGCTACTTCCATATATCCTAGCTGAAGATTCTCACCACCATCTTCTCTCTGGAAACCGGTCCTATATGTACTCCTCCTTGTCATTGCATTTGACATATAAACTTTTATCATTTTAGCATAAATGAGAAAAAAAGTCAACGCATTTTTTAGGAATAATGACTAAATATATATCATACAATTATACGAAAAACATGAAATGAGTTAACTATGTGTTCTATCTCTGGATTCTATAATCTACATGGCAGATATACTGAATCAGAAAATCATTTTCGAAGTATTTTATCTGACATGAACATAAAACAAAAACACCGCGGGCCGGATGATGATGGTATCTTTCTGACAGATACCTGCGGTCTGTCCCATACAAGATTATCCATCCGTGATATCAAATCTGGTATCCAGCCAATGACCCGTACGGTTGCGGGCAGAAGCTTTACAATTGTATTTAACGGTGAGATCTATAATACAGATGAACTTAAACAGCCTCTTATCTCACATGAATACAGTTTTTCCACAACATCAGACACTGAAGTTCTGCTGCTCTCCTACATATACTACGGCCCCGATTTTGTAGAAAAGGTAAATGGAATTTTTGCCTTTGCAATCTATGACCATACGGAGCAGTCCATCTTTCTTTACCGTGACCCATTCGGGGTAAAACCACTCTACTATACGTTTCTTCCTGACGAGACGCTTGTATTTGCTTCAGAAAGGAAAGCATTGTTTTGTTATCCGGACATCAAACCAAAGTTAGATAAAAAAGGACTATGCGAAATCTTCGCGATCGGTCCATCCAAAACTCCGGGATATGGTGTATTCAAAGAAATCAATGAACTCAAACCAGGATATTATCTACGGTACGACCGATTCGGTCAATCCATGGCCTGTTATTTCAGAATAAAGAGTATTCCACATTCAGACGATTATCAGACAACAATTGAAAAAACTGCTGAACTGCTGAAAAATGCGATCAAGCGCCAGATTGTATCCGATGTTCCGATCTGTACATTCCTGTCAGGAGGTATTGATTCCTCGATCGTAAGTGCGGTCTGTGCAAATGAATTAAAAGAACGCGGGCAGGTGCTTGATACCTATTCCTTTGACTTCACAGATAATGCACGTTATTTTAAGTCAAATGCATTTCAACCGGAACAGGATCGCCCCTATGTTGATCAGATGGTATCCTATCTTGGAACTTCCCATCATTATTTAACCTGTAACATGGAAGAGCTTGCCGATCTGCTCTATGACTCGGTTCTGTCAAGAGATCAGCCAACTATGGCAGATGTCGACTCTTCTTTATTGTATTTCTGTAAACTGGTATCCGAACACAACAAGGTCGTTTTGACCGGTGAATGTGCAGATGAGATATTTGGAGGATATCCATGGTTCTACCGGGAAGATCTGCTTCAGTCCGATACCTTTCCGTGGATGATCGATCTTACACCCAGAAAGCAGTTATTAAAACCTGAATTCGCAGACAGCCTGCAGATTGAGGACTATGTGAAAAACCTTTATCATCAGGTCATCTCAGAGATCCCGGTTCTGCCGGAGGAATCGGATATCGAAAAATCCCGCCGCCGGATCGGCTATATGAACATTCGAATGTTTATGCAGACCCTGCTTGACCGTATGGATCGTACCAGTATGTATAACGGTCTGGAAGCCAGAGTTCCATTTGCAGACATTCATCTTCTGCAATACGTCTTCAATGTTCCGTGGGAATATAAATACAGAAATCAGACAGAGAAAAGCCTGCTTCGCCATGCTGCCGTAAATCTCGTACCGAATGAGATTCTGTTCCGAAAGAAAAGTCCATATCCAAAGACCTACAACCCGCTCTATGAAATAATTCTTGCAGACCGTTTAAAAGAAGTAATCTATGATACATCAAGTCCGGTTAACCAGTTTCTTGATCAGAAAGCAGTCATGCAGTTTTTGAAATCTCCAAAAGATTATGGAAAGCCATGGTACGGCCAGCTGATGGCCGGTCCACAGATGATGGCATACTTATTACAGATCAATTTCTGGCTGAAAGAATACCGGATCTCCATCGAACTCTGACCATAACACCCACCAGCCGGTGGGTGTTTATATCTTATATACCAGAACAAAAAGCCGCCCGATACT
>DJPV01000035.1:47552-63369 GCA_002437435.1 Lachnospiraceae bacterium UBA6403
GGGTGAGTTTGGGCGACTGCTGACAAATAGGTGTGCGAGTCGAATAGAAATGAAGTGAGTCGAGTAATATATAAAGCATTATGCATAGTCGCAAGGGAACAAGCCCTCATTTTCATTTGTCACATAATACTGGCTGAAGCTGCTTCCCCTTTAAAGCCTCCTCTATCGTATCCGGTATCATGGACAGTTTTCCGATCAGGGAATTCGGTTTCTTTACAGGATCATCCTGATAAAATGGGACGAAATAAATATTTTTCATATTCATAAGCATTCCGATATTCTTAAAATTCATCCCCATGGCATCATTTGTCGATATGCTGATAATCAGCGGTTTATTATTCCTGATATGTGCCTTTGCTGCCATCAGCACAGGAGAATCCGTTATACCGTTACACAGCTTTGCAAGTGTATTTCCTGTACATGGAGCAATAACCAATACATCCAGATACGCCTTTGGCCCAATTGGTTCTGCCTCCTGAATCGTAAAGATTCCCTTCTTCCCTGTGATCCTCTGAATGTCTTTTACAAATTCATCGCCCTTACCAAATCTGGTATCGTATGTCGCCGAACGATCAGAAAAGATCGGATATACCGATATCCCCATTTTCGTCATTTCTTCTATCTCTATCTTCACTTTATCAAAAGTACAAAAAGAACCGGTTATTGCAACGCCACAATTGCACCCTGATAAACTCATATCTATAATCCTTTCCATTCTATGAATTCCATAAAATTAACATTCTGATAGATAATTTATATATAATTCCATAAAACAAATACCCCTGCAGAGTAATTTTATGTTCATTATAGATTATGCCGGATATTGGAATATGTTCCTTAAAATGGCAGATGCGCCAGTACCGCCTCCCCCAGGATCTCACCTGAAGCCTTAGGCGAATACCGTCCCGGTATACCAAGGCTATGTTTGTATATTATTCCACGTTCATCCAGATAGGAAAAATCTGTTCCACCGGGTTTGGATGCGATATCAAGGATCACTATATCCTGCCGAAATCCAGATAAAATATCCCGGTTTAATACAGGCGCTGGTATGGTATTAAAACAAAAGTCGAACTGATCAAGCTCCGCATCCGCGCCAAGCTGATCTAACAGGATCGTATGGCAGTCTCCCATCGCAGCCTTAATACAAGCTTCCACACTTCTTGCTGTAACCGTTACCTCTGCACCCATACGAAGAAGCTTCTGTGCAAGCACACGGCCACATCTTCCATAGCCGGTGACCAGACATTTGCTGTTCTCAATATTAATATTACTCATCATAAAGCTTTCAGCGATCGCCCCCTCTGCCGTAGCTACTGCATTCTTAAGTGCCACACAGTCATCCTTCATATAATCATAATATGGTATGCCGGCTGCTGTACAGACATCTGTCAGTCTGGAAGGAAGCACACCGCCACATACGAAATCAAAAGCTGTAAGACTGTCTGCGATATCTTTTATCGTAAGCTCTGTACATCCGTTGATATGGATTTCATCCTTTATAACCGGAACAGGTAATAACAGTATCTTTTTTTCAATTGCATCGTTATTTCTGAGAGATTCAAAAAGTTTTTCCCAGCCGTTGTATTCATTCTCACAGTCTGGTACTTTATATGTTATGACATGTGCTCCCTGTTCTTTTAAATATGCCATTTGATAGTGACAACGCATATCTCCACCTATTTCTACAAACTGTCTCAAATCATATCCTCCTACTTATAGATTTGCTTACTTCTGTCAGATGTATAATTCATTCTGTTTCTGATTGTTGAATTTTTACAGCCGGATCAGGAAAAATTCCTGCCTATGTAGTCTTTTATATATTTCTTTATAAAATCATGCACAGATTCACCTTGAACATTTTCTGTGATTATCACCGGATAGATCGCAAATGCTTTTCCATCAATTGACAACACCACTGAGCCTGCCTGCATTCCTGCATATATCGGGCATTCCAGATACTCCGGCAGCAGATACCTGACAGATATCTGTTCATCCGCCCGCAAAAGCAGAGTTTCCGAAAAATAGCATTCCCAGCCAACTGCTTCTATATCTTCATCTTTCATCTTTCTATAAACAGAATCCGGCGAAACCGGAATCTTATTCTTTTGAAGTATATCATCCGTAATTACATGCTCCTGATAATTCGTCAGTCCGTAATTCATTAATTTTTTTGTATCCGCCCATTTATAGGTCTTATTTCCCGGCCACCCACAGCCAAGCAGAGCAACAATCAGTAATTTTCCATTCCGCTCCAGTGCTCCGACATAACAATATCCTGCTGAGCCGGTAAAACCGGTCTTTCCAGTCAGCGCGCCATCCATCATATTCAGAAATGCATTATGATTATTACAACTAAAGCTTCTCGTCCCCCCTATATTAGTAAAGGCATATGAAGCAGTTCTCGTTATGGCAAGGAACTGTTCCCGCTTCGGAGACTCTCGGATACAATACCGCATGATCCGTGCAAGATCCTCTGCTGTCGTTCCATGGATTCCATGTTCATCCTTTGCGTCTAAACCATTTGGCGTAATAAAATGTGTATTTATACAACCAATATTCTTTGCTTTCTGATTCATTAGACCGGAAAATGCTTCCACACTTCCACCGATATGTTCCGCGATGGCGACTGCACTGTCATTATGACTTTCAAGCATCAGCGAATAAAGCAGATCCTTTAACCGATATTCTTCTCCCTCCTTGATATTTAACTGAACATCCGGCATCTTTGCAGCATAAGAAGATACAACAACATCATCATCCGGATCTCCATATTCTAATGCAAGGATACAGGTTAAGATCTTCGTAGTACTGGCGTTTGCACGTATTTTCTCACCTGCTTTATCATACAGCACCCTGCCATTATTACCGTCCATCAGGACAGCTGATAAAGCATGAAGATCATTGTCCGACAGCTTCACCTCTGGAACCGCCCGGCTGAAATTATTATCCTGCCTGATGTTCTCAGTTCGATAATATGCTATCTGCCATACGGGCATATTTAACGCTTTTACAGGAATCACGGAACCAAGCAGCACGGCTGCTGTCAGAAGCCATGCAAACAGAAAACCTGCCGGAATCTTTTGTTTCATTCTTCCCGCAGGTTTCATTCTTTTTTTATGATATTTTTTATATGTTCCAGCCATATCATCACCAGATATATTCTTCATTCATAAAAATATATTCTGTATCCGGCTGTTTTATGCCTCATTATCCAAACCAAGTGTGATCTCGTTTGCCTCTTCCTGCGCTTCTTTCTTGAAATCCTCGATCTTATCCGGACTGATCATCGGAAGTTCTTCCGTAGATGCAACACCAAAACTTCGCAGGAATTCCTCCGTCGTTCCAAACAGAATCGGACGTCCCGGTGCATCCAGACGTCCAACCTCATCTACCAATCCATATTCCATCAACTTATTGATCGCATGCGCACAGGATACTCCACGGATAGCTTCGATCTCCGGTCTGGTGATCGGCTGTTTATAAGCTACGATTGATAAAGTTTCAAGAAGTACATCTGTCAGATTCGGCTTCTTCGGTGTACAGACAACTTTTGTCAGTACATCATAATATTCATTTCTGGTACATAACTGATAAGCATTTTCAAGTTCTACCATCTTGATGCCGCGATCCGACTGATTGTAAATTTCAAGCACTTCTTCCATCTGATTGGACAGCTTCTTTGTCTCCATATCAAGCGCTTTTGCAAGTCCGTCTACTGACACGGATTCTCCGATGGAAAACAATATTGCCTCAACCACGGATACCAGATAATCTGTACTGTATTCTTTATAAGTAACCGGCTGTTCTTTTGCATTCTCTGATGTCATCTCTTTTTCAACTGATTCTGACAGATCTGACTGTTCTGCTTTAAATGTGTCAGCCTTGCTGCTCTCATCACTATCATATTCTTTTAAATTACTTGCTGCTTCGTTCTCTTTTATCTCACCCATACCCATCTTATCCTCGTTCTGTACCATCTGATTCATCATCTGCCTGATGACTGTTCTCTGCGTCTTTTTCTGTGAATCCCGAAGCATTTATACCTGTTTTATATGCATCGGAATTCAAGCCGTCCAATTCATATGTTTCAATATCGTCCTTGGAATCTATGATGATCTCTCCAAATATTTTCTCCTGTCGTATCTGGATTGCTCCGATCTTCATGAGCTCTAAGATTGCAAGAAATGTTACAATTATATTTGACCGCGAAGCCTGCATCTCAAGCAGTGTCCGGAAATTGATTCCGACAAGTCCTCGAACCTGTTCCCGAACCTCTGCCATCTTTACCTCAAGTGAGATTTCCTCTCTCTCGATATTCTTGAACTTACTACGGATCGGATCTACCTTTTCAACCTGTTTTCGCATCACAGACTTGAATATCTCATTCAGTTTCTCCAGATTAATGTCATATTCTGAAATCAACGCAATCGGATCTACTGTCGGCTTAAAATTCTTTACTTCAGCAGGAATACTCTCTTTTTTATAAAATGCCTTTGCACCGTCAAGCTCCAGATCTTTCAGTTCACTTGCTGCATATTTGTACATCTTGTATTCCAAAAGTCTGCGGACAAGCTCATCTCTTGGATCCTCTTCCTCCTCATCCTCTTCTGTTACCTTCGGAAGAAGCATCTTGGACTTGATACGGATCAGGGTTGCCGCCATTACAAGGAACTCACTCATAACATCCAGATCTTCCTCCTCCATATGATTCACATAATCCAGATATTGCTCTGTGATCGTTACAATCGGTATATCATAAATATTCACTTTATTCTTTTCGATCAGATGAAGGAGCAGATCAAGTGGTCCTTCAAAAACATTCAGTTTTACATCGATTGCCGACATTGTTTCTCCCTTTATCCCTCACAGGAGCCACGCAAACCCCTGCTTTCGTTCTTCATATGCTTATATGATAATGCAGACCAGTCCTCCATTTCCATCATTTACGATCTTTTCCATGGTATCCTGCAGTTTCTGCTTACTTTCTACATTCATCTTGTTTGTCTTTGTATTCAGGCCATCTTCTACCAACTGTTCGATCGATTTGCCAAATATATTGACATCCCAGATATCTTCTCCGTTCTCTCCGGTACTGGTCTTAATATACTCTACCAGATCCTCTGCCTGCTCCTTCGTACCAACGATAGGTGCAATCTCCGTTGTGATATTCGCCTTGATCATATGTACGGAAGGCGCTTCTGCTTTGATCTTAACGCCATACTTGTTGCCAGCCTTGATAAGTTCCGGTGTCTCAAGCGTTATATCTTCTTTTTCGGGCATTACAAGCCCATATCCACCATTTTTCACACTGTCAAGTGCATTCATAACGCCATTGCAGAATTTCTTCTTTTCTGCCATATCTTTTATTTCAGTTATAAAATCATATTCATTATGGATGTCTGTTCCAAGCATATCGGAAAGCATCTCATAATAATATCTGTTATAGATCGTTACCTGTACATTTAACGAACCATCTGCCAGATTTATATTGTTATATGTATATTTCTCCACATATTCGTTTTCAGGGAACGAACAGTGAACCATGTCATAGATATGCTGGTTACCATTCATGATGTCCATGGCATTTTCAATGACACTTTTTTTGACCTTATTATCATTTTCAGATACTTCCAGCCATTTTGGAATTACAAAATTAATACATGTGATCGGAAAACTGTATAACATGGATGTAAAGATCTCATTAATATCATTCCTGCTCAACTGGTCACAATTTATCGGAAGCACTGCTACTCCGTATTTATCTACCAGCGAATCCACCAGATCTTTTGTCTCTGGCGAACCGGGACGATTCGTATTCAGTATAACTACAAACGGCTTTCCGATCGCTTTTAACTCTGCAATCGTCTTTTCTTCTGCATCGATATAATTCTCTCTGTCGAGATCACCAAAGCTTCCATCGCAGGTGACCACAATTCCGATCGTCGAATGGCTGTTTATAACCTTTTTTGTTCCGATCTCTGCCGCCTTCGCAAATGGAATATCGTAATCAAACCACGGGGTCTTAACCATCCGTTCTTTTCCATCTTCTGTCTGACCTTCTGCACCTTCTACAACATAACCGACACAGTCGATCAAGCGAACCCTCATGTCGATCTCATCATCGACACGGATATCCACTCCTTCTTTCGGAATGAATTTTGGTTCTGTCGTCATAATCGTCTTACCGGATGCCGACTGAGGCATCTCATCCAGTGCAATCTCGCGGTCATTCTCATCTTTTATGTTTGGAAGAACCATCATCTCCATAAACCGCTTGATAAATGTTGATTTTCCCGTTCGAACCGGGCCGACAATACCAAGATAAATCTCTCCATTTGTCCTGACATTGATATCGTTATACACGTTAAAGCCTTCCATATATACCTCCTGCACATTTCTTTGTACCCTATGTAAAGATTATCATATATGTAATATATGAAACGGCTTTTCCAAGTATGTCAAAAAATTATTCTTCGATCGTAAGTTCCGGCTTTCTGTCTCTGCTAAGCAGATCCACAACAGCTTCTCTTGCCGGTTTACCTTCAAATAATACCTTATTTACTTCTTCGACGATTGGCATATCGACGCCATATTTTTTGGCAAGCTGCAGGGTTGCTTTTGCTGAATATACACCTTCTACAACCATTTTTACTTCAGCCATGGCTTCTTTATAACTCTTTCCCTGACCAATCAGGTAACCGGCATTTCGGTTACGGCTGTGCTTGGAGGTACAGGTTACGATCAGGTCTCCCATACCGGATAATCCGGCAAGAGTCTCCACATGAGCGCCCATAGCAGTACCAAGTCTTATAATCTCTGCCATTCCTCTGGTCATTAAAGCTGCCTTGGTATTATCTCCAAAGCCAAGTCCATCTGTGATTCCGGCAGCCAATGCTATAACATTCTTAACCGAACCACCAAGTTCGATGCCTGTTACATCTGTACTTGTATAAACACGAAATACATCATTCATAAATGTATTCTGGATCAATTTCGCTGTATCCATATCACGCGCACCAGCAACAACAGTAGTTGGAATACCGATTCCAACTTCCTCTGCATGGCTTGGTCCTGAGAGGACTCCCACCTTTGCTCCCGGAATCTCACTTTCAATGATCTCAACGATCGGTGTCAGTGTTGCTTCTTCGATTCCCTTACTTACATTGACGATCAGCTGATCCTTTGTTACATAAGGAGCGATCTTCTTTGCTGTACTTCTTATAAACGGAGATGGAACCGCACATACGATCATCTTTTTACCAACTATTGTCTGTTTCAGATCTGTTGTAAAGGTGATTGTCTCATTCAAATGAACGCCCGGCAGACGATCTCTCTGTTCTCTGTATGTGTTCAACATCTCGATTTCTTTTTCATCTATAGACCAGACAGTTATATCATGCCCATTTCCCGCCAGCAGGTTTGCAAGTGCTGACCCCCAGCTTCCTGCTCCTAAAATACCAATTATCATACTATTTTACCTCTCCATCTTATAAATCTTCATGGTTGAATAAATCTCAAACAATATTTTTATGCCTGTTCTTCTTCCGTTTTCGTTTTCCCTTTTAATGAAAACTTATTCTCTGTACCTTTTATCAGTCTTACAATATTCTGTTTGTGCCGATAAATGGCAAGCAAGGTAATCAGCCCCAGCACAATACAACTTTCAAGCTTCATGGAATCAGATGTAAAACCATAAGAACCTGTGTAAGCAAATACCGTATAGGAAACCAGAAGACCAAGTACCAGACAAATAGAACCTACCGATACATACTTTGTTACTACTACACAAAATACGAACAATCCAAGTTCGATCAGTGCAATTCTCCAGTCAAGCAGACCGATCGCAATACCGGAAGTTGCTGCAATTCCCTTACCACCTTTAAACTGCATATAAAAGGGAAAGTTATGTCCAAGAACAACGCCTGCCGCTGTATAGATTACGAACAGATACACATTTTCTACTCCAAGAGCATTCATGATAATATGTGTGATGCTGCAGGCTGCAACTGATTTGAAAAGATCTCCAAGAAAGACAACAGCTCCTGCTTTCTTTCCAAGAACCCGGAGTGCATTTGTCGTTCCTGCATTTCCGCTTCCATATTCCCGGATATCAATGCCGTGTAATTTACCATAGATATAGCTTGTCTGGATAATACCAAAAAAATATCCTCCAACCAGACATATGATTCTTGCTAAGATTAACATTATTTTTCTTTTCTCTCCCTGATAATGAATTTTAGAGGTGTACCCCGGAAACCGAACGCTTCTCTGATCTTATTTTCAATATAACGTGTATAAGAGAAGTGCATCAGTTCTTTATCATTTACAAAAATTACAAATGTAGGCGGTTTAACTGCCACCTGAGTAATATAAAACAGCTTTAAGCGTTTTCCCTTATCTGTAGGCGGCTGCTGCATTGCAACCGCTTCTGCCATGATCTCATTTAACACACCCGTTGCAACACGGAGTGAATGATTCTCGATAACAGCATCAATCGTCTCAAACAATTTTGGAAGTCTCTGTCCGGTCGCTGCTGATACAAATAACAGTTCCGCATATGGCATATAGGATAGCTTCTCGCGGATCTCCTTTGTAAACTTATAAATAGTCTTGTCGTCTTTCTCCACTGCATCCCATTTATTTACAACAATGATCATTCCTTTTCCACGTTCATGGGCAATACCTGCAATCTTTGCATCCTGATCCGTGATTCCTTCTGTTGCATCAATGACCAATACTGCTACATTGCATCGTTCTACAGCTGACACGGTACGAATGATACTGTAACGCTCAATATCTTCTTTGATCTTACTCTTTCTGCGAAGCCCTGCGGTATCGATAAATACATACTCCGTTCCATTTCTTATGATCTCGGTATCGATTGCATCTCTGGTCGTTCCGGCAATATCGGATACGATCACACGATTTTCACCCAGAAGCTTATTGATGATCGATGACTTACCCACATTGGGCTTGCCGATAATGGCGATTCGTGGTCTGTCATCTTCTTCCGCATCCTTTGATTCTTCACCAAAATGAGATACAACCTCATCTAACATATCTCCGATTCCAAGTCTGGATGCACCGGATATCGGAATCGGATCTCCAAGTCCAAGGTTATAGAACTCATATACATCATTCATATATTTTTCAAAGCTGTCTACCTTATTTACTACAAGGATCACCGGCTTCTTTGATTTACGGAGCATCTGGACAACCTTATGGTCATCATCCACAAGTCCCTGTCTGACATCTGTCATAAATATGATAACATCAGCCGTCTCAATGGCGATCTCCGCCTGCTCCCGCATACTCTTTAAGATAATATTGTCACTCTCCGGCTCGATTCCGCCGGTATCTATGATCGTAAAATTATAATCCAGCCAGCTCACATCTGCATAGATCCTGTCTCTTGTTACGCCGGGTGTATCTTTTACAATTGATATTTTTTCTCCTGCCAATGCATTGAACAATGTAGACTTACCTACATTTGGTCGTCCAACAATGGCAACCATCGGTTTACTCATTTACGTTTCCTCCGTCTGCTGTAGATTTCAGCATGATAACAGCTCCCAGATTGCCACGTTTTCCATGGCTCGCCCTGTGTGAAAACAGGAAATCCGGATTGCAGCATGTACATATGTCGGTTACATTAATATGCTCAGGTAATATACCTGCACCAGTCAGATTATAATAATTTGCCCGATGTAAATCAAGCAAATACTTATCATTTCCAATATTTTTTGTCATTTTTTCATACTGTTCCGGTAAATATGCTTTCTTAAATGCCCAGGCTACATCTTCACTTACTTCATAGCACTTCTGGCAAATGGACGGCCCGATCGCGCAGATCAGATCCGAAGCTCTGCATCCATATTCCTTATTCAGTGCTTCAACCATATGGCGACTGATATTCTTAACCGTTCCCCTCCAGCCGGAATGATTCATGGCAACGACCTCTTTTACCGGATCATAAAAGAATACCGGCACACAGTCCGCATAAAATGTGATCAATGGCAGATTTTTTACATTTGTCATCAATCCATCGGTTTCTATAATATCGGATTCCTTCGTGATCCCTTTTCCGGCATCTTTTTCTGTCACCTTGCGGATCGCTGTCTCATGTACCTGATCGGAAAACACCAGTCTTCTGTGGTCGTATCCGACCGCCTGTGCCAGTCTCCTGTGATTCTCCATTACGGCATCCATATCATCTCCACGGTGAAAACTTAAATTCATCGTAGAATAGATTCCCTCACTGACACCTCCAAGTCTCGTTGAAAATCCGTGCACGATACCGGGCAGTTCCAAATTCCTAAATACGATATAAGGAACTCCGTTCTTCTCTTTTATCTCTGTAGTTTTATCCTGATTGATATATGTTATGTTATACATCTTCATACCTCATAACTTTTAATAATGTCCTTGATAAGGAAATGCATCCTCAATATGGCGGATCTTATTTTCCGCCACCGCAATGACATCAAATCTTACCGGTGTATTATATGGATCATATCCATACCTTTTCATATAATACACGGCTACCTTACTGATCTGTCGCTGCTTGGCAGACGTTACTGCTGCTTCCGGCGCACCATGTCTGCTGTTACTCCGATATTTTACTTCTACAAATATCAGATATCCGTCTTTCCCTGCGATCAGGTCGATCTCTCCGGCAGAAATCCGATAATTTCTGGCAAGTATCCGATACCCTGCATCTTTCAGATATGATGCAGCCACATCTTCATATTCTGTTCCCTTTTTTCTCGTATTATAATGATCGATACTGACTGTTCCCCTTTTTTCTGACTTCTATTCTTTCCAGAAATGTGTGATAAATGACCTTCTGTGGATCTCACATGGTCCAAGTGTTTTTAACGCTTCTATATGCTCTTTTGAACCATACCCTTTATTCTTTGCAAATCCATAACCCGGATAGATCTCGTCATAAGCAACCATCAACCGATCTCTCGTTACTTTTGCTATAATACTGGCAGCAGCGATTGAGGCTGATTTTGCATCTCCCTTAATGATCGATATCTGTGGTATCTCTATCTCCGGTATCTTTACTGCATCGTTTAACAACAGATCCGGCTTTACAGCCAGCTTATGGATTGCGATCCGCATGGCCTCATAATCTGCATTTAAAATATTGATCTGATCGATCAGCTTCTCATCCGCCATACCGATTCCATAAGCAACCGCTTTTTCTATAATCTCATCATATAATTCTTCACGTTTCTTTTCCGAAAGCTGCTTGGAATCATTCAGATATAGAATATCACAATCCTTTGGCAGAATGACAGCAGCCGCTACCACCGGGCCTGCAAGCGGGCCACGTCCCACCTCGTCGATTCCACAGATATACTGACAGTCTGCATGCTGTCTCTCGTATTCAAACATATTCTTCATACGTTCAAGTTCTTTTTGATATTCTGTAATCTTTTTTTCAGCAGAAAGAATCAGTTTTTTTACACCTTCTCTGTTATCCTCCTCATATCTGTCTATCACCTGACTGACTGAATGGATATCTGCATTTGCAAATTCTGCTTTAATCTCTGTTATACTTTTTCTTTTGTTCTCCATCTTATCCTCATATAAGCATAAATGGCTGTTGTTTCTTACACGACAGCCATTTATCTGTACTTATTGTTCTTCTTTATTTAAAAAACCAAATCCACCGGTAAAACGGAATACTGCTTTTCCAACAAACTTGTCCTTATGAATATTACCGACATCCGACAATCTGCTGTCCCGGCTGTTATTCCGGTTATCACCCATTACAAAATACTCATCATCTCCGAGCGTAATCGGTTCCGCCGCGAGCCCTCGATGATTTTCTTCGATCACTTCTTTACCATAATTTTCTTCTAATGGCTCATCATTAATATAGATCACACCATCTTCATCAATGTACACAGTTTCGCCAGGAAGACCAATGATTCGTTTGATATAATAGGTATCCTCTTCTTCCTCATAAGGAAATACCACAATATCAAATCTTTCGGGATCTTTGAATCGATAAGACAGCTTGTCGATCCATAAGCTGTCGCCATCATGCAAAGTATCATTCATGGAATCTCCGCTTACTTCTGTACGCTGTCCCACATAAGTAAGGATCAGCCAACAAACCGCAACGATCGCAAGAATATAGATGGCCAGACTGATTAAATCTTTTACGATATTGATCTCCTCTTTCTCCTGCTTTTTCTTCTTATCTTTTTTCTTCTTTTTTTTCGGCTGCTCATCTTCATCCAGAACACGAGTATTCGATGGTGGTGGATCGGACTCTGCAAAATAATTGGTTATCGTTTCTCCATCCTCATTTGACGCCTTATCCGAAGCTTTCATTTCTTCTGTATCTGTCTCTTTTACAGCTTCTTCTGATTTCTGCTGTTCCGGATCAATGCCCTTTTTCTTCAGCTTTGCAAGCTGCTTTTCACGCTTCTTTTCAAGCTTTTTGATCTCTTTTTCACGCTCTTTCTGCATGGGATCATCATCAAATATTGCATTTAACGCCTCTACGCGTTCATTATCTTCTTTCATAATAACTATTTATCCTTTACCATACTCGGACGTTCCAGTGAGATTCTGCCAAGCTTGCCCGAACGAAAATCATCAAGCAGCAGAGCCGCCGCTTTATCGATGTCTAATTCTCCACCTTTTTTGATACACGCACGCCTCTCGGCAATCTGTTGCAGAATATGAACACTGTCGTCATCACCATTAATATTATACCTTTCCACAAGGCTCTGACAATAGTTTAATTGTAAAAATTTGATCAATTCATACGCAAGGTCGGCGATACTTAAAATCTCATCATTGATTGATCCGATAAATGCAAGCCGTAATCCAATTTCTTTATCATCAAACTTTGGCCACAATATCCCCGGGGTATCCAATAACTCAATATCTTTTCCAAGACGTATCCATTGCTTTCCTTTTGTCACACCCGGTCTGTTTCCAACCTTGGTACACGCCTTTCTGGCATAAGAATTGATAAAGGTAGACTTACCAACATTGGGAATACCAACGATCATGGCCCGAAGCGGACGGTTAATGATTCCTCGCTTTCTGTCTCGTTCAATCTTCTCCTTACATGCTTCCTTTACCACATTACTGATATTCTTCATACCATCACCGGATCTGGCATTGATCTTTGCAACAAAAAAGCCTTTTTCCTTATAATATGCTTCCCATTCGGCGGTCACAGACGCATCAGCAAGATCTGTTTTGTTCAATAGAATCAGTCTGTATTTATTTGCAGCAAGCGCATCTATATCAGGATTTTTACTGCTGTACGGTACTCTTGCGTCAATCAGTTCGATCACAACATCGATCAGCTTGATATCTTCCTGCATCATACGTTTTGCTTTTGTCATATGTCCCGGATACCACTGTATATTCATCGTTTCTTTATCCTTCCTAATATCTCAGCTTTCTTCACATTTCCCACTTTTAAGAAACGAGAGTCTTCACTGTTATTAACATTATCTCCAAGAAGAAAATATTCATCATCCGCAAGTGTGATCGGGTTCTCTGCAAGCCCTGCCGTAAAGATATAATCACTAAACGGAGTATCAGTTAACTCTTTATCATTAATGTAGACCTTGCCATCCTTTATCTGCACAGTCTCACCCGGTAAACCGATCACACGCTTGATATCATAATAAGCATCCGGTGTATCGACACTTCTATATGCTACAACATCATATCGATCCGGAGATCCTATAAGGTAACATAACTTATTTACTGTAACCTTGTTCTGATTGACACATACCGGGCTCATCGAATCACCAACCACATACACCGTCTGAAAACAATAAGATACCACTCCATAGCCAAGCACAACTGCAATCAGAATAGACAACAACCATCCAAAGAATGTTCTGGCTGTCCGCTTAAAGCTTCTCTCTTTTCTTCTCTGTCGTCTTTTTTCCCGCCTTATTCTCTTTCTGCGTTCACTTTTATCGCTCATATTCTTACTCCAATATTCTCATATTGCAAAAATGGCTGGAGCTATTAACCCCAGCCACTTTTCATGTAACCTGTAAAAATTATTTAACAAGCTCTTTAACCTTTGAAGCTTTACCAACTCTTGAACGTAAGTAGTAAATCTTAGCTCGTCTTACTTTACCATGTCTAACTACTTCAATCTTCTCAACAAATGGTGAATGTACCGGCCATGTCTTTTCTACGCCAACACCGTTTGAGAACTTTCTGACTGTGAAAGTCTCTCTGTTGCTTCCACCCTGTCTCTTAATAACAGTTCCTTCGAAAATCTGGATTCTCTCTCTGTTACCTTCTTTAATCTTGTTGTGTACCTTAACAGTATCACCTACTGCAAAGTCAGCAACTTCTGCCTTCATCTGAGAAGCTTCAAGATTCTTAATGTAATCGCTATTCATTTTGTGTGACCTCCTTGATATTTAGATGTTCTTACTACCACACCGGTACAGAGGACCATCGATTTTTTTCACAACTCGTTCAGTTTACCATACAAATAAAAAGAATGCAAGAAATTTTTCCGTGTTTTATAGCGCTTTTTATGGCGCTATTCTAAATCATTATCAAAGAAATAAGATAACTTATCTCTAAATTTGTCCTGTTCCCTCTGAAATAAAGTAAGGAGCTGTGTTTCATCTCCACCTTGTGCCATTTTTATTGCATTTATATACTCTATTCTTGCTGTATCACTAATGATAAATGGACATATATCATTGTGTAATGCTTCACGAAACAGAATCAATCTTCCTACTCTTCCATTTCCATCCTGAAATGGATGAATTTTCTCAAATTTTGCATGAAAAATAGCCAACGTCCTTAAATTAACTTCGTCTTTGGAATATTCCTCTAAAAGATTTTTCATCATAATTGGTACTTCTTTAGGAAGTGTCGTTTCTGTATCTCCAGCTATATTGGCTCTCTTTTTATATTCACCAATAGCATACCCGTTTAAACGATCTTCAAAAACACCAGCCTTTAAACAATAGTGAAATGCTTTTATAATATCTTCCGTCAATGCATCATCTATAGTTTTAATCAGATGATTAAAAGCCAAAAAATGACCTTGTGCCTCTTCTACATCCTTCATCCGTACAACAGAACCATTTGCATCTAAAGTCTTTGTATCAAAGATTAAGCCTGTCTGATCTTCTGTTAATGTACTTCCCTCTATATGATTTGAACTGTATGTCATTCTTCTTTGAATATAACCATAAATACCATTCTTATATTGCATTATAAATTCATCGCTCAAAGTTTTTCTCAACTTAAAACAAAGCAATGCATCATTAGGTTCAGATATGTCTGATTTTTTCACAGAAACTACCTCCCTTTTTTCATCAGTTGAATATAGTATACCATAAATAACCAATGTCAGATACAAATAAACATAATTTTATTTATACCTGACACCATAACACAAAAAATAGAAAGGAAGCACTTCTACTACCTTTCTATTGTAAATATAAGCATCTATTAATTTTTGTAACCCACTTTTTCTAATCTAAAGTGGGTTACAATGGTTTAAATTGGGTTGTTTCACCCAATTTCTTAAAACTCTCAAGTTTAGAAAACCTAGTAAATAAGCCATTTTTGAGGCTTTCTAAAAATGGAGCTGGTGGGATTCGAACCCACGTCCAAAAGCTCATTCATCACGGCATCTCCCATCACATTCCGTATTTTAACATTTCCTCAGTACCACGCCTACGGACAGGCTGGATACATCAGTAGCTTCATGAATTTTCCGATACCGCAAAGCTTAAGCACCGGAGTTTCCCGTTGGATGATACCAGATCTAAAAGGTACGGGG
>DJPV01000035.1:63484-97569 GCA_002437435.1 Lachnospiraceae bacterium UBA6403
TAGTCCACGGATGGCTTCCATGACTGCAAAACCCCTGTCGAAACCAGTCAACCCCTGGTTTATAAAGGAAAGCTCTGTTGTCAGGCGCTTTCTTATATATTACTCAGCAGCTTCTGTTGTGTCAGTCTCTGCTGTAGTTGTCGTTTCAGATGAATTATCCGCTTCAGAAGCTGTATCTTCAGAAGTATCACTGTCAGTATCTTCTGCATCGGATGCTGTAGCTGTACTGCTATTTGCAAAATAGCTTCCATATCCCTGTTCTGCCCATGTCTGGCTGACATATGCACCAAGCTTCTCAGCTTCTACATACTTTGGAATCGCTTTGTATATCTTTACGCCCAGTGTAGCTGCAAGAATACATCCAACTAACACGCCAAATATGCACCATCCAAGGATCTTCTTTCTCTTTTCGCGCTTCATGATCGCTGCGCGGTTCTTTTTCTCATATTTTCTTTTATCTACTTTACTCTGGCTCACTTGCCTGACCTCCCAGTAAAAATCTTATTGGAGTATATCACATCTGCATGAAATATTCCAGCATTTCACAAAATCTTTAAAACTTTATGCTTACAAATTACGGATCTTGAACTCTCGCTCATTCTCACGCTTAACATCCTTCTTGGCGATGTCCTGACGTTTGTCGTATAATTTCTTACCCTTTGCCAGTCCGATCTCCATCTTGACCAGACCGTCACGGATATAGACCTTTAAAGGAACGATCGTATATCCCTTTACCTGCTGAGCTCCCATCAGTTTATTGATCTCATATTTGTGAAGCAGCAGTTTTCTGGTACGAAGCGGATCTTTATTGAATATATTACCCTTTTCATACGGGCTGATATTCATACGGTAAATGTAGATTTCTCCTTTATCGATACTGATAAAGGATTCTTTGATGCTGCAGTGTCCCTGTCTGACTGATTTTACCTCAGTTCCAGCCAGTGCAATTCCTGCTTCATACTTTTCTTCTATGAAATAATCAAAATATGCCTTTTTATTATTTGCAATGAGTTTGTTTCCTCTTTCCTTTGCCATGTCCTGCTTCATCTCCTTCTTTGGCATCTGACCGGATCACGAATTCGATCCGTCTGCTCTGTTTGTCTGCCAGCTTAACCTTTACCTTAACAGTATCACCGATCGAGTATTTCTTTCCGGTTGATTCTCCGATCATAGCATATTCATCCTGCGAATACACATAAAAATCGTCATAAAGTGTCGACACATCTACAAATCCTTCTACAGTATTCGGAAGTTCTACAAAGATACCACGGTTGATAACACCCGATATGATACCTTCAAATTCTTCTCCGATATGATGTTCCATATATTCCACTTTCTTTAAGCGCTCCACCTGACGTTCTGCTTCTTCCGCCCGGCGTTCTTTTCTGGAATTATCATCACTTACCTTTGGAAGGATCGCATCATAATGCGAAAGTCTTCTGTCATCCAATCTTCCATGAATATTGTCCTTAATGATCCTGTGGATCTGAAGATCCGGATATCTCCGGATCGGCGATGTAAAATGACAGTAATATTTACAGGACAAACCAAAATGTCCTTCACATTCTGTTGAATATCTCGCCTGCCGCATCGTCCGAAGTGTCATACGGCTGATCAGATTCTCACATGGTTCACCCTCGATCTTTGACAATAACTTCTGGAATTCCTTTGGATGAATGTTCTCTTTGGATGCCTTAAAATAATATCCAAACTTACTGATCAGAATGGATAACTGTTTTACCCGTTCCGGATCCGGAGCTTCATGGATACGATACTCAAACGGGATCTGTTGCCAGAAATAATCTTCTGCGATCGTCTCATTTGCCGCCAGCATAAAATCTTCAATGATCTGATTCGAACGTCTTCTCTCATACACTCCGATATAGGATACCTGACCGTCTTCATCAACCGTAATCTTTGACTCGTCAAAATCAAAATCGATCGATCCCCTGTCATGACGGATCGTTCTCAATAACTCCGATACATGAAGCATTAATTCAAACATCGGAACCAGTTCTTTATATTTTTCCATTTCTTCCGGATCATGATCCTCTACGATTGCCGATACACTTGTATATGACATTCTACGGTCTACATTGATCACGGATTCACAGATCTTATGATTGATGATCTTGCCGTTTGCATCTATATCCATCAGACAGCTAAGTGTCAGGCGGTCTTTTCCCTCATTCAGTGAACAGATACCATTTGACAGCTTATGCGGAAGCATCGGTATAACCTTGTCGATCAGATAACAGCTTGTTCCTCGCTTCAACGCTTCTTTATCAAGTGGAGAATTCTCCCTTACATAATGTGTGACATCTGCGATATGCACTCCCAGTTTGTAAAGCCCGTTTTCCTCATAGAGTGTGATCGCATCATCCAGATCCTTTGCATCCTCCCCATCGATCGTAACGGTCTGCAAATGTCTGAGGTCAGTTCTTCCAGCCATATCTTTGGTTGTTACCTCATCCGGTATATTCTTCACCTCTGCCATAACAGCATCCGGGAAATCAACCGGAATATCAAGATCTCTTACAACCGATAATACATCGGTCTCAGGATCATTGATATGTCCGAGAATCTCAACCACACGTCCCTCTGCAGATTTTGACTTTTCTCCATAATTTGTGATCTCCACAACAACCTTATGTCCGGTTACTGCTCCCATGGATTTCTTCTCCGGAATAAAGATATCACTGTCCAGCTTGCCATTATCCGGGATTACAAAACCGAAGTTTCGGTTCTTCTGATAGGTTCCAACCAATTGCTTTAACCCACGTTCCAGAATCCGTTCTACATGTGCTTCTGTTGATCTGCCCCGGTTGCCAGATGATACACGGATCAGCACCTTATCATTGTGGAATGCCCCCATCGTATACTTCTGAGGCACAAAGAAATCTTCCTTATATCCTTCTACACGGACAAATCCAAACCCACGCTGATTGCTGATAAATGTACCGACAAGCACACCTTTTCCAAGTTTCTGATACTTGCCTTTTGATGTCTTCTCAATCCTTCCTTCATCGACAAGTTCATTTAAGATCTCTAACAGATCATCTTTATCCCGTCCTCCGATCTGAAGCAGATAACACAGTTCTTTAAATTTTAACGGTCTGTAATCATCGTCATTGATCAGGGTATATATATTCTCTTTTCTTTCATTCTTTAATTCTTCTGTCATAAATACCTCTCCGTATATCTAAAAAGTGCTTACATATATGGATATATATGTAAGCACTGATAAATTCTGTATATGAACTAGAACAGTTTAGAATCAAGAAGCAATGCAATAAGTATAAAAAGAATACCAAGCACAGTTGTTATCTTTCTGAGAACTGCATCTTTTGAACTTCCTTTATTCTTGCTCCAGTATGAATTATCATAATTACCGCCGGTAATTGAACTTGTCAGACTGGCTGATTTACCTTCCTGTGACAGGACAATAATTGTTAATGCTATACATATAATTACATATACGACCATGATAATTGTCTTTACCATATTGCCACCTCCATTCCAAGTGTTCTGGTGTCAAATGCTCTTTTTCACCAACTTTGTCCATAATAACATAGTCATTTGAGATTCGCAACCACTTTTTTATGATTCTGTAAATCTGCTTTTCAGATCAAACCCATGATTCATAGGCCCGCTTCCATGTCCGAGATCCATACCATCTGCAAGTGCACCGGATATATAGTCTTTTGCGTTCTTTATTGCTTCATCGATCCTATACCCTTTTGCCAGATTTGACGCGATAGCACTTGATAGAGTGCATCCGGTTCCATGGGTATTCGGATTATCGATCCGTTTCCCATAATACCAGTTTACTTTTCCATCTGCATATAAGACATCATTTGCATCGTTGATGTTGTGGCCACCCTTACAGAGCACTGCACAGCCATACTCTTTCGATATCATTTCGGCCGCACGAACCATATCTTGTTCATCACGGATCATCATACCGGCCAATACCTCTGCTTCTGGGATATTCGGAGTAATGACCTCCGCGATCGGAAGCAGACATTCTTTTAAAGCTCCGATCGCATTTTCGTCGATCAGCCGGTGCCCGCTTGTTGACACCATAACGGTATCCACAACTACATGTTCTGCCTGATATTCCTTTAATTTGTCTGCGATCACACAGATCAGCTTCTCTGAAGCAACCATACCGATCTTAACCGCGTCCGGCCGGATATCCGTAAATACTGCATCAAGCTGTAAAGCGAGCATCTCCGGCGTTGTTTCCTGAATCCCTGTTACTCCCATTGTATTCTGCGCAGTTAATGCCGTGATCGCACTCATGGCATAACAGCCATTTGCCATAATGGTCTTTATATCTGCCTGGATTCCTGCACCGCCACCGGAATCGCTTCCGGCTATTGTAAGAACCGTGTTCATAGGATGAAAGAAAACCTCTTTCAATTTCTTCGTATCATCAACATACACTGTGCTGTATTTTTTCAACTCATTTACATGTTCCGCACTCGTAGTATCATAGATGCCGCACACTTTAAAACCTGCATCAAATGCTGTCTTTGCACCATGATAAGCGTCCTCAAATACCCATGTATCAGCAATGTCTGTCTGCATACACTCCGCTGCCTGAATATAGATATCCGGATGTTCTTTTCCGATTCCTACCTCGGAACAGGTCAGTATCTTCTTAAAGAAGTGATCCATATGATTATGCTTCAGTACGGCTTCGATATGAACCCTGTCTGTCGCGGTCGCTACTGTCATTGGGATCTGCCGCTCCTCTAAGGCTGATAAGAACTCTATGATCCCCGGTTTGGGTTCCGCTTCATTTCTGTAAAATGCACCAATGGTTTCATTGATCCCATCTATGATTTCCGGAACCGATTTTGATAATCCATAATTTTTCTTAAGGTATTCCGCAGATTCTGTAATCGTAAAAGTATACAGCTTTTTCTGGAGATGTGATTCTGCCTCGATACCCATTCCTGCCAGATATCGTTCTGCCGCATGCTCCCACATTTCCATGGAATCAATCAGTGTTCCGTCTATATCAAAGATCGCACCTTTTATCATCATTATTCTCCTAACATCTTCTTTGTCTGCTTTTTCAGATCTTCTGTCGCTGACTTAATATCTGCCTGACCAAAGATTGCACTGATAACTGCGATACCGCAGATACCGCTTCCGCTCAATTCCACAACATTATCTCTGGTTATACCACCGATCGCAATAACCGGAATCTGTACATGCTCACAGATTGCTTTCAAAGTCTCAAAGCTGACTTCTGTTGCATCATCCTTGGAACCGGTTGGAAATACTGCTCCTACGCCCAGGTAATCTGCGCCATGCTTTTCAGCCAGTTCTGCCTGTTCCACTGTCTGTGCCGATACACCTATGATCTTATCATCACCAAGCACTTTTCTGACATCCAACGCTTCCATATCGGACTGTCCTACATGAACGCCATCTGCTCCGATCTTCTTTGCAAGCTCTACATTATCATTGATGACAAACGGAACCTTATATTCTCTGCATAATTTCTGTATTTCAAGTGCTTCTTTATAAAAACTTTCATCATCCAGATTTTTTTCACGAAGCTGGATAAAGGTTGCTCCACCCTTTAACGCTGCCTCTACCTGACTGATCAGGGGTGCTCCGTTTAACCAGTGTCTGTCTGTTACTGCATATAACAAAAGCTCCTCCGGGTTTGTATTAGTCTGCTTGCTCATATCCATGTCCACTCCTTATCTGATCTCATACTTCGCCATACTGCAAAGCTTATCTGCATCCATATTATAGATTGCGTCAATAATACGGTTTCTATAAGTAGAATTACCATCTGTCGGTTCCATATTCGCATATCCGACTTCTCCGGCAGTTCCCATCAGCATAACAGCTGTTGCTGCTGCTTCCAGTTTATTATCGGGATTCGCTGTCAGATAAGCTGTCATAAGACCGGACAACTGGCATCCGGTTCCTGTGATCTTCCCCATCTCCGGTCTTCCGTTTCGGATCACATAACAGCTATCCGCATCTGCTACCAGATCGATTGCTCCTGTAACAGCGATAATACATCCGAGTTTACCGGCAAGCTTTTTCACAAAAATAACTGCCTGATCGAGTGTTTCTTCTGTAACTGCATCAGCTACATCTGCATCCACGCCCTTTGTACTGCCGGAGCCAAATGCAAGCGTCTTGATCTCAGATATATTTCCACGGATCACATCAAATTTTATTTCATTTAAAAGCCTTAATGCTGTCTCTGTACGAAGTCTGCTGGCACCTGCTCCCACCGGATCAAGCAGCACGGCATGTCCCAGCTCATTTGCCTTTTTGCCGGCAGCAAACATGGATGGGATCGTATTCTTATTTAAGGTTCCAATATTAATATTTAAACCACCACAAATACTGGTGATATCTTCTACATCGTCAATATCATCTGCCATGATCGGACTTCCTCCGCATGCCAGAAGCACATTTGCAACATCATTTACTGTTACATAATTTGTAATATTATGCACCAGCGGAATTTTTTTCTTTACATTTTCAAAACATGTTTTTATCATTTTATCTACCTCCTGTAATAGCAAATTTACTATACTCAGTTTTTTTCTCTTTTTCAACTGTTTTATCCGAAAATGCTTTCTCTTATCTGAGTTTTCCATATGAATTTATCGACTTAATCTTTATAAATACAGATCTCAAATTGGCAAATTAAAATTCATAGTAAAAATGTTTTTTTCATAAAATACAGATGAACACATGAAATGGAGTTTTCCCTATGAAGCATCCTGTCTTATCTATCCGCTCATTCTGCTTATATCCGGCTTTCATCCTGCTGATTATCGTCCTCTGCCTGAATTCTTCCTTTGTTTCCAAAAGTTTCGCAGAAGGTCTTGTACTGTGGTATAATCATCTGGTTCCCCTGTTACTTCCTTTTCTTCTGATCTCTGGCTTCTTCCTGTCTATGGTCAACTGGGAACATCCAAACCGGGCCGGCTGTCTGATCCTGTTATTCCTGTGCGGTCTGTTCTGCGGCTATCCGATAGGTGCAATTGCCATAGGCAGACTATACAAAAACCACATCGTATCAAAAAATTTTGCCCATGCCATTATGCCTCTCTGTAACAATATCAGCCCTATGTTTTTGATGGGATATGTCTGTAGCCAATATCTGAACGGACAGGTAAATACCATAACTGTACTGGCGGTCATCTATCTTCCACAGATCTGCTATGCTATCATATACTATCTGCTATCAAAAAATTTTTTTCATATTTCACTTTTTAAATCAACCCCCAAAACAGTTCACAGCTTTCCTGATGATACATCAAATCTCCAAACACCTCTCTCTGAAACTGCAGGCGCTCTGTCCGAATATGCCGCAGCACAGGATATCGGCAATACGCCATCTGTTATCGAAAACAGTATAACGACTATCACTGTCATAGGAATTTATGTTGCCATTTTTTCTGTTCTGTATGATCTTGTAATTACATGTGCTGAAAATATACCTGCTCTGCGCATTCTCGCCTGTTATCTGGAAATTACAAAAGGGCTGTCAGAACTATCTGTACACTCTCTTTCTTATATACAAAAAACAGCTCTGATCCTTTCTGTTACATCATTTGGCGGAGTATCCTCCCTGTTCCAATCCATGCATATCTTAAAAGGTACAAAACTGTCTTTCATATGTTATACATTCGGTAAATGTATCTGTGCTGTATTCAGTTATCTGATGATCCTGTTGCTTTTAAGCTAAACATCCGACATTTCTAGTCATCCAGGAAGTCATCGTCAAAATCATCATCTTCATCGTCTTCTTCATCATCGGAATACTCAGTCTTGCCATATACATTATAATTCTGATCTTCCTCTGCAGTTGCTTTCTCCGCTGGTGCTGCCTGTGGAGCTTCTTCAGGAGCTGCAGCCTGCTGCGCTGCTCCAGTCATGTTTGCAATATCTCCGTCAATCTCATTCATATTATTTGTTACGATATCAAGATTAGACTGTAAGGACTGAATGAGGTTCTCATAATTTGCCTTTTCAGCCTCCAATGTAGCATTAATATAATTATTAACCTCTGTCAGCTTATCCTTTGTATAATACATAGAACCAAGACGGATCTCATTTGCATCTGCATTCGCCTCATTCACGATCTGGTCAGCCTGACTTCTTGCCATATCCAGAATCTCATTTGCACGGATATTTGCAAGTTCAACGATCTGGCTCTGATCTACCAGTTTATTTGCCTCTGCAACAGATTCTGTGATAATGGAATCAGCTCTTGTTCTTGCATCTGCAAGGATTGCTTCTTTATTACGCATAATCTTCTTACAACGCTCAATCTCATTTGGAAGCTTTAACTTCAATTCGTTTAACATCTGCTCCAGATCATCCTTTGGAACAACGATCTTGCTGGATGATAACGGCTGATACTTACAATTATCTATAAAAATCTCAATCTCGGAAATCATTTCCTCAATGCCTTTTTTTGCCATGACTTACTTTCCTCCTAAAATGTTCTGTTATATTTTTCCTTTATACGATTGACAACTTCTACCGGAACAAACTGTGTAACATCTACACCATATCTTGCATACTCCTTCACGATACTGGAACTCAGATATGCATATTCAATACTGGTTGTCAAAAATACGGTGTCAATCTCCGGTGCAACTTTCCGGTTACTCTGTGCAATCTGCAATTCATATTCAAAATCTGTTACAGCTCTCAAACCTCTGATGATTGTTTTTACTCCATTCTTTCTGGCAAAATCAACCAACAGACCTCCAAAGCTCTCAACACGAACGTTCGGTATATCTGACACCACTTCAGACAACATATTAACACGTTCTTCTACAGAAAACAATGGAGTTTTTGAAGTATTGTTCAAAACGCCGATGATCACTTCGTCAAACATCTCTGCAGAGCGTTTGATTACATCCAGATGTCCCAATGTGACCGGGTCAAAACTTCCCGGATAAATTGCACTACCCATTTTATAGTATCTCCTGTATAAATGTATGTTTATTCGTCTTATACTTCTTCACACGGTCAATCTCAAATCCGATATCTGCTAAATAGTCATATTCTGTATCCAGATCTGACTCTACAATGATCCATGTATTTTTGTCGACGATATTTGATGACGCAAGGCGGTTCAGCACCTGTTTTTCCAATAATTTCCCATATGGCGGATCCATAAATATAATATCAAACACAAGCCCTGTCCGCTCCAGACTGTCAATTGCCGCAACGCAATCACCTGTAATAACCCTTGCCTTATCTTTTAATCGGGTAAATTCCAGATTATGGTTAATACAATCCACTGCTTTCCGATTCTGTTCTACAAGAACAACCTGCTTTGCTCCACGGCTCAGTGCTTCGATCGCGATCGCACCGCTTCCGCTGAAAAGATCCAGAAATATACAATCCGGCAATTCTCTTGATATGATATTAAACAAAGTCTCTTTTATCCGATCTGTTGTCGGTCTGGTATCCATTGTGTCAATTGTTTCCAGTCGGAGACTTCTGGCAGTTCCTGCTATTACTCTCATAAATCATGATCTCCCGTAGGTTGTTAAAATCTTTTTTTATTGTATATATTTCATTCCTTTTGTCAATAGGAACTCTCAATTTTTTCCTTAATATACCGTCCACTGTCTGACAGATCATCATCCGTAAATCCGCTGGTCTTTGTACAGGAAGAATCAAATAATGATGAAGTCTCAGCTTTATTCGAGATATTCCATGCTGCATAGCTTAAGTTCTTATCATTGATCAGATCAAACCATGCATCGGACTGATCATAATCAATAGAACCATTTCCTGACGCATCACATAAGCCAAACTCTGATACAATAATCGGAAGCCCTGCATCAAGCGCTGACTGAACTTTATTTCTCAGATCATCCTTATGTGTTGCCGCATAGAAATGAACAGCATACATCAGATTTGTCTGATCATTGATCGGATCTGCCGCTGCTGCATCCACATCCTGGCTCCAGGTTGGCGTTCCGACAATAATAATGGCATCCGGTGCATTTTTCCGTATGATCGGGATGATCGTTTCCGCATAGTCCTTTATAGAATCCCATGTTGTACCACCATTTGGTTCATTTGCGATCTCATAGATCACATTCCCATAAGAAGCATATTTCTTTGATATACGATCAAAAAAATCTTTTGCATCCTCTATATGCATATTGGGATCATTATCACTTAAGATATGCCAGTCAATAATTGCATACAGTCCCAGCTCTGTCGCTGCATCAACACCTTTTCCCAGCAGCTCCTCAATCTCTGATTTATTTCCACCGGAACAATATCCATAAGAATCCCCGGTATCTGTGTACATGGCAAAGCGTACCAGATTGATACCAAAGGAATCTTTAAAATACTGATAAGTATCCTTGTTTACAAAATCAGCAAACCATGTAAGTCCGTGTGTACTGACACCCTTTAACTGGAACTTGCTACCGAAAGCATCTACCAGATCCGTTCCTGATACCGCAAGTTTTCCATGCGTCTTATACGGATCATCTTCTTTTTTACCAGTTTTAGTATCTGTAACCTTATTGCTGCCGGACTGATCTTTTTTATTACCGTCACGGGATTGTCCGTCTGTCCTATTATTTTCAGTATTTGCATCAGCCTGATCTGCTGCACCGAAGGAATCTGCCACTTCTTTCCCTGCGATCAATAAAGTACAGTGAACAGGCTTCACATCAGATGCTGATAAATTATATCCAAAATCAATGCTGCCGCCAGCAGGGATCTCCTCATTATAGCTTTCTGCAGTTACATGAACCACCGATCCATCCGCTGTATACTTTCCATTCCAGAGCTGATCGATCGTTACTTTTCCTGAAAATTCCAGATCAACACTCCAATCCGTTACAGCTTTATCGGTCTTATTATAGATCGTAACCGTCTCTGTAGCGGCTGTCATTCCGTTATTTTCCCATGTACTTCCAACCGTTACTTCCGCATATAAAGTCTTCTTGTCATCTGCCGGCTGTCCGGTATCAGATGCAGTCTTTTCTTCCTTTTGATCAGCACCAGCTTCAGCCTCCTGATCCGCATCCTGCTCGGATGCCTCTATCATAGCTTCTGTTCCGGTGTTCTTCTGACCATCCGAATCATTGTTATTCCGGTTTTTTGCCACCAGTGTGACAGACAGCGCCACGACAGCTGCTGCAAGCACTATGATGACTCCCCACAACACAATCATCTTTTTCTTCTGGTTCATTTTCACACTTCTCCCTTTTTATTTTCCTTTTTTATTTATCTTTTTTATTCTGCCTTGATGCTTCTTTCATTTCCTGTATAACAAACCCGTCCACTGTCCTGTCTCCATACCGAATCTGTTCATAGATCGCAGAAACACCATCTACATTCCCATCCTCCGACTCTGATATCTCCTGCCTGATATCTTCACAGGTCAGCCGCCTGTTAAGTGTGATCACATTCTTATACCGAAGGATCGATCTCTTATAAATCCTTCTTGCCCGTTCTTCATCCGTCAGCCTGCGCAGAATATGTCTGTCCGTTACCCGTTCTTTATATTGATTTGGTTCTTCATTGACAAGTTCGGTCACATCATCCGCATAGCTTCTTGGTCTCAGAAGAAAATGGATCACCTGCATCAACATCCGTACCAGCAGGAAAAGCAGGAGCAAAACGACAAATACCTTTAATATCAATGTGAATACATCATATCCCTTTACGCTGTTCTGATAATATTCATTTATAGTATCCTGATAATCGAGACTGGTCGCTGCCGGACCGCCCTTCGTAAGCAGTGTCAATACAAATACCCATATGACCATGATTGCACCAAATACTGTCTGAACCACTTTCGCAAATGCATGTGCAAGCACATTTACAAGCCCGGAGAGGTCAAGGAAACGACATGCTCCCATCAATAGCAGTACGATTCCTGACAGGAATAATACAACCCTGCCATTTATAAATGCGATATCACGGATGGATTGCTCCGACACTTCTGTTGTCTGTGAGATATAGCGTTTTAACCCCTGTACATACCGGATCATCAGATATATAGCCATAAGTAATGCAACTGCAATATAAGACAGATTCGACAAAACAGGAAGCTTCATACCGATACTTGCAAAATAAATAATGATTCCTGCTAAGATCGATGGCCACGGTTCGCTCATATTTGTAAGTCTGGAACCCCTCTTTGCATAAGCAACCGCACATGGCAGCAGATACCCGATATTATAGATTCCTGTAACCGCCCGAATCCATACTGCGCCCGGCAAGATAACTAAAAGTCCTGCAAGCACCAGATGTCCGGCAGTAAGTAATACATGATTCGGTGCAAAATCCCTGATCAGATAGGAAAGCAGAAATACTCCAGCAATCCAGAACGCATACATGAGCCGTGGATCTTGTCTCATAAATATCATACAGAACGCATACATGAACAATTCTGCCGCTGCCACCTCATAAAGGTATCGCAAGCCTCTCTCTGCCCAGTATATCTTATGTGTCATTTAACTCTACCTCCATTCCATGAAGATAAGGTCTGATATCATCGCATCCCTGTATATCCAGGTACGGAACGACCATATAGATATTTTTTCCCTTTTCAACCATATGGTCAATTTCATTTAGCAAATTCTCTTTATGATATGCAGATATGATCAAATATGTAGTATCACTGTCCATATCTGACATTTCTTGTCTCATCATATCAAGGAATGCATCAATCCCCGCATTTTCCGTTATCCGTGCCAGATATTTATCAACCGTAAAACGATGTTCTCCGGACGAACCGAAATCCACCCATTCCATCTCACCGGACAACAGATCATATCCATTTGCCCGTATCATGACAGGAATCCGATTATCCAGAAAGTAAGATGCCGCCGTAGATGCTATGCTGATACACATTTCCTGTATATAATGGACTCTTATCATCGTATTCGGCTCCAGACAGACAAGTATCTTGACCCTCTGTTCTGCCGTGTGCTCATATACATTAACCATCAGATCGTCACATCTGGCTGTTGCCTTCCAGTTAATACTCTTTCTCGGATCTCCCACACAGTAAGCCCGCAGCCCGGAAAATGCAAACGGATCCGGGAAAAGACTTTTTTTTGAGGCCAGATCCCCCATCATACCATCTAAAACTGCATCAAGCTGTATATTAGAAAGCTTTTCAGGAAATACATACAGATATGCATGATTTTCTACAGACAGGGCAAATGTCTTCGACATCAGGAAATCCTTTGCCATCAATTTTACAGCACTGATGAAAAATAATCCCCGTTCCTTTGCCATAAATGAAAGCTTTCTGACCACCTTTTGGTTCCCCATAATAGAAAATGGATCGTTCCTGTGATAAAAATCTGTAACAACCGCATTCTCATTTTCCTGAAACTGCAAAGATCTTGCTGTGGAAAACTTCACATGTAAGGTTGTAAGCGGAAGCTTCTTTCGATTTATAATTGTCTCTGTTATTCCTGATTCATCACCGATCTCCAGATATTTATCATCAAAATCCAGATTAAGAGAAAGCCCCTGATCCCAATATTTGCGGTAAATAACTGCCTGTCCCAGATAAATCACCAGAAAGCACAATACTGCTACCAGTATCTCCATATTATTTCTCCCAATCTTCAATCGGAACAGTGATCTGATCAACCAGTTCCCTGATCACTGCCTTTTCCTTTTTCTCATCCATGTGTCCTGTCATGATCACACGATGTGCAAGGACATATGGCGCCATATATCGGACATCATCCGGGCGGACAAAGGTTCTTCCATCCATAGCAGCATATGCCTGTGACAGACGAAGAAGTCCTACCGTACCTCTGGAGCTAGCACCGACCTGTATCCGGCTGTTATTTCTGGTAGCAAGGATCATATCTGCAATATATTCCTTTACACACGGATGAACAAAAACTTTTCTGACTGCTTCCTGCATCATCTTTATATGATCCGTATCGCAGACTGTCTGAAGTGTGTCAAATGGATTCGCAGACATAAACCGATCCATGATCGATACCTCTGTAGCCTTTGTATTATCCCCCATGGAGATCTTTACAAGAAAACGGTCAAGCTGAGCTTCCGGAAGCGGGTATGTACCGGTCGTCTCGATCGGATTCTCTGTCGCAATAACAAAAAACGGTGCAGCAAGTACATGGCTTTCTCCATCGATCGTTACCTGCTGTTCTTCCATTGCTTCAAGCAGACTTGACTGTGTTCTCGGTGTTGCTCGGTTGATCTCATCTGCAAGCAGAATATTTGCAAATACAGGTCCCTTCACCAATACAAAATCTTCTGATTTACGATTATAGATACTTAAGCCTGTAATATCGGACGGCATAAGATCCGGTGTAAACTGGATTCTCTTAAACTGTCCTCCGATCGTCTTTGCAAATGACTTTGCCAGAAGAGTCTTTCCTGTACCCGGTCTGTCCTCCACCAGCACATGACCTCCCGCAAAAAGTGCCGAGAGAATCACCCGTATCTCTTCTTCCCTGCCGATCAGTACCTTTGATATATTCTCACAGATCTTATCTGCCTGTTCTTTTACTTCTGTTATCTCCATCGTTTCATACTCCTACTATAATATCGGTTTCCCATACATCTCATTTCTTGCTGCAACGCTTCGGTCAAATTCTGTCTGTATCTGACTGCCATACTTCTCATAAACATCCGATGCCGCCTTTAACATGTCGGCATGTTTATAGATATCACCCATCTTAAAGAGTACATCTCCACTCTGACGGATGCCAAAGAAATCTCCCGGTCCTCTCCTTTTCAGATCTTCGCCTGCGATATAAAATCCATCATTTGAATCTGCCAGTACATTTAACCGTTCCATTACTTCTTTATTTTTCTTTCCACTGATAAAGATACAATAAGACTGTAAATTTCCACGTCCGACACGACCCCGGAGCTGATGTAACGCCGCCAGTCCGAACCGTTCTGCATTTTCTACCATCATAACCGTGGCATTCGGATTGTTGATTCCTACCTCGATAACTGTTGTAGATACCAGTACATCAATCTTTCTATCATAAAAATCAGTCAGAATCCGGTTCTTTTCATCCCCTGTCATCTTTCCATGCAGATAGGCTACATGTATGCTGCTGTCAAGCTTCTGTGACAGTTCTTCCGAATACTCAACTACATTTGCCATATCATCTAAAGCTTCACTTTCCTCTACCATCGGACAGACCACATAGACCTGATGTCCTTTCTTAATCTCCGCCTGGATAAACGCCTGTGCTTTCGGGCGGTAGCTCTCATCCACAACACAGTTTTTGATTGGAATACGGCCTGCCGGCAGTTCATTGATGACTGAAATATCCAGATCTCCATACATTATGATCGCGAGAGTTCTTGGTATCGGTGTTGCACTCATAACAAGGACATGCGGTGATCCGCCCTTTAACGACAGTTTTTCTCTCTGCCTTACACCAAAACGGTGCTGTTCATCCGTCACAACAAGTGCCAGATTGTCATATTCTACCCTGTCCTGTATCAAGGCATGCGTTCCAACGATCACATCCGCACGATGTTCTGCGATCTCCTGATATGTTTCTCTCTTCTCCTTTGCTGTCATCGAGCCTGTTAACAGCACCACATGGATTCCATATGGTTCAAATAAGCCGGTCAGCTCTTTAAAATGCTGATTTGCAAGCACCTCAGTAGGAGCCATGATAACCCCCTGATAATCCTGCACCGCACAGGCAAACAGCGCGATTGCTGCAACGATCGTCTTACCGGAGCCAACATCCCCCTGCACCAGACGGTTCATCACATGCTCTGAATCCATATCTGTCATGATATCCCGAACCGCATCCATCTGCGCCCCTGTCAGACGATACGGAAGACTCTCTATAAATTCAGTCACCTGCTCTGTAAATGGTATCTTCGCCTGATTATATTTAACTGTATCATGCTCTTTCAAGCTGTGCATATTCGCTATAAATTCATAAAATTCATCAAAAGCAACCCGTTTGATCGCGGCTCTTAAGTGGTCCTCCGTATCCGGAAAATGAATATAAGTCACAGCCTCATTTGCCCGCAGCAGATCATATTCATCCAAAATGTTCTCCGGTATATAATCCGAAAGTGTCTGAATCAGTGGAAGCGTACCCTTTACCGCTTTCTGGATCGTTTTACTCGTAATACCCGTTGTGCAGCCATATACCGGCTGCCATTCTTTTAAGATCTCCTGATATTTGGACACTGTATAGTATTCCGGCTGGCTCATCGTATACATGCCATTCTTGTATTTTACTTCACCGACAAAGATATAACGATCTCCAATATGAAAATAATTACGCAGAAAAGGACAATTAAACCATGTCAGTTTAATTGTCCCGGTATAATCTTTGGCATAAGCGGTCGCAATCGAGAATCCGCGAATCTTCTTCACCTCCACCCGACTGTTCATTGTCACACTTACTGCCTGACGCTCATCTGCCTGTATATCCTGAATATCAACAGGGTTCATATATGTAATATACGTTCTTGGATAATAATGGATAAGGTCACTCACTGTAGAGATACCAAGCTTTGCCAGATTACCGGCTGTTTTTTCTCCTATCCCCTTAATGCAAGTTACCTTATCCTTTAATTCCATGTAGTTTCTCTCCCTTTATTCTACAGAAACAATGTAATAATAAATCGGCTGACCACCATAATAACTCTGTACATCGCAGTCCGGGAAGCTTTCTTCCACTCTTGCGGCGAAAGCCTCTGCATCCTCCTTCTTTACATCTGCTCCGTAATAAATACTGATCAATTCACTGTCTTCATCTACTGCATCTTTGATCAGATCAAATGTAACATCTGAAATATCACTGCCAACCGACACCAATCCCTTATCACCGATACCCATAATGTCGCCCTCATGGATTTCTTTTCCATCAATGGATGTATCTCTGACAGCATAGGTTACCTGTCCGCTCTTTACATTTGAGACAGCCTCTAACATATTGTTTTTATTGTCTTCTAATGCCATTGTACTGTCAAATGCAATCATGGCACTGATACCCTGTGGTGCATTTGCCGTTGCAAGAACAATAACATTCTTATCTTCGCATAAGCCGGCTGCCTGATTGGCTGCAAGAACAACATTTTTATTATTTGGGAATACAAATATATTCTCAGCATTGACCTTCTCAATCGCATTCAGCATATCCTCGGTACTTGGGTTCATGGTCTGACCACCTTCGATCACATAATCAACTCCAAGTTCCATAAAGAATTCCTTTAATCCATCACCCATAGATACAGCGATAAATCCATACTGTTTCTTTGGCTGCCGTTTTTCTTTCTTTGCCTGTCTCTCAGCTTCCTGTCTGGCTGCTTCTTCCCGTTCTGCCTGTTTGATAACCTTCTCATGATGTTCCAGTCTCATATTATCAACTTTCATATTTGACAGATAGCCAAGGGTAAGACCTTTTTCAAATGCCTGCCCCGGATGATTGGTATGAACATGTATCTTGACGATCTCTTCATCTGATACACAAACAATGGAGTCACCGATTGACTCTAAAAATTGTTTCAGATCTTCTTCCTCTTTCATACCATACTGTTTTTCCAGATTAATAATAAATTCTGTACAATATCCAAACTTGATATCAGCTGACAGATCTTCTGAATACTTTGGATTGTCAACGCCGGAAGCTCCTGCTCCTGCAGGCTTCGTATCTTCAATTACAACACGTCCAAGGACACAATCAACTGCACCCTTTAAGACTTCCATCAGACCCTGTCCACCGGAATCCACAACACCTGCTTCTTTTAATACCGGAAGTAGTTCCGGTGTAGAAGCAAGCACTTCATCTCCATGCTTAATGATGGTTTCACAGAATTCCTCTAATGTAATATCTGTACCTGCACATTCTCTTGCCTTGGTAGCAATACCTCTTGCAACTGTAAGGATCGTTCCTTCCTTTGGTTTCATAACAGCCTTATATGCTGTCTCAACCGCCTTCTGAAATGCATCTGCAAGCTCTGTTACTCCAATCTCTGTTTTATCCCCGATCTTCTTGCTGAAGCCACGAAGAAGCTGGGAAAGGATTACGCCTGAATTACCTCTGGCTCCACGAAGGGAACCGTTTGACATTGCCTTTGCAATATCACTCATGGTCTCCTTGCAGGATTCAACTTCCCTTTTTGCAGACATGATCGTCATTGTCATATTTGTTCCGGTATCTCCGTCCGGTACAGGGAACACATTCAGCTCATTAATATAATCTTTTTTGTTATCAAGGTTATTCGCACCAGCTATAAATGCTTTCTTCAGTGCAAGTGCATCAATCGTATTTTTCACTTTTACAGTTCCTCCGTCTAATCCAGAATCTTTACATCTTCAACAAATACATTTACCTGACTGACCTTCAGAGATGTAAAATCTTCTACTTTATATTTAACAGACTGCATCAGATTATCTGTTACAGCCTTGATGCTGACACCATATGCCACAACGATATGAAGTTCAACTACAATATCTCCATTCTCATCAAACTTAACATGAATTCCCTGTGTGATATTGTTTCCTTTTAACTGCTTCACAATGCCGTCTTTCACGCTGACAATTCCCATGCCTACGATACCAAAGCAATCAAGCGCTGTCATGCCTGCTACCTGTGCAACCACATTTTCATCCAGACTGACGGTTCCATTATCATTATTTATATATTCGTTCATAGAAAACCTCCCATGCTTTTGTCCTGTTATATGATGATCCGAAGTTCATTCCCTTATGGAGCTAAAAAAAGGCAGACCTGTCTCACCATAATCATAAACATATACTACTATTATAACAGAGAATATGCAAATTTCAAGACAACCCTGTATTGTCTATTCTTTTAAAAAAAAATTAAAAATATGCTTGCATATAATAAAATTATCTGATATAGTAACATTTGTTGTGAACTTATGAGAGGATAAGTTTAATAAAAATAAGGAGGTGCTATCATGGCAAAATGTTCAGTTTGTAATAAAGGTGCTCATTTCGGTATCAAAGTGAGCCATTCACATAGAAGAGCAAATAAGATGTGGAAATCAAATGTTAAGTCTGTTAAGGCTATCGTAGATGGTTCTCCAAAGAAGATTTATGTTTGTACTTCATGTTTAAAATCTGGAAAGGTTGAGCGTGCATAGTTCACCTCGTGTTCTTTCTAAAAAGACTGCTATTATTTTTATGGCAGTCTTTTTTATTTCTATTTGGAATAGTCAAAGTATTCCTATAACAAATTCTCAAAATCTCTTTTGCCATAAACCGTCAGTCCGATCTTTGACTTCTAGCATCTGCAAAATAATATATATGCCATTAAAAAAAAGATCACAATAATCAAAAATTCCAGAAAACCTTCTACCAGATAGCTGAATATCATTCCGATCGCAACGAAAAAAAGGGCAAATCCAACTACTCGTTTCAAACACCATCACCGCCTGAAAAAAAGACTTCACATACCACTATAAGATATGCGAAGTCCTGTTCTTTTATGTCTGTTTATTCTTCTGAAGGTTTTGATGCTTCTTCTACCGCCTGTTCTATCTGTTCTTCTTCCTCTGTCTTTTCTTTCTTGAAGAATCCGGTGATCCGGTCAACAATCTCAGGTGTCATATCAATTATCTTGCTGACAGCATCCTGATTTTTAATATTAACAAGTCTTGTCTTACCATTTGAGATAACCAGAACCGCAGCCGGGCTGAGCTTTGCTCCGATACCGCCGGCAGCATTATTCCCGGTCTGCTTGTTAAATGCACCGGCAGCCATGCCAAAATTCACATCAAGCAGCGGAATAATAATTGTATCTCCTACTTTGATCGGATCTCCTACTACAGATTTGGATGAAACAAAGCCATCCATTCCATGAAACAAAGTGCTGATCGTTCCATCAATATTTGTATTTGCCATTACTTATTTCCTCCCGAAATCTTTTTTAAATATACCATAGATCTTTTCACGTATTTATTAAAATATACCTTGCAGCAATAATATAATATATTATAAACCCTGATCCTCCCTTTTATGAAAATATCCCCTTCCAATATCTTCTGGGAAAAATCCGGTGTTATGTCTATTTTATTATAATATAACGGTAAAATCAAACTCAGATATCCAAGCTGTTTTCCGGTAGACGCCGGATCTCCTGAACCATATGTTACCTGACCTTTGATCTTTGTCGGATTCAGATGCTTTAACAACAACACCACATTTTGTTTCAATACCTGAAATGCCTGCTTCGTTGTGCCCGCCCGGACAAATTTCTTATACTGCTCCGTCTTATCTTTCATACGGTGCAGCTTTCTTATAACTGCCTCGATCTTGTCCTTTACAGCAAGAACAAAGCGATCGAACTTCTTACCGATACGGGTAAATATAGTCTCCGGACTTTTTTCAAATTCTGAATGATTCTCAGCAAATTCCCGGTTAGCATCTCTGTCTTCTCTGTCGGAATCTGTATCCTGTATTATCTGCATAGATGAACCATTCTGCTGATCGTCCTCATTTATTATGATATCCTGATTGGATTCATCATCTTCAGATTCCTGTCGGATCTTCTCATGCTTCTTGCCTGTTCCTGCTTTTGATGCTTCTGCCTTTTCCGGTTTTCTGGCTTCCGCCTTCTTCTGCTTTTCCAGTTTCTTTGCCTTTCTGGCTTCCGCCTGTTTGCGCTTTTCCTGTTTCTTTGCTTCTCTGGCTTCTGCTTTTTCCCGCATACGGGATTCTGTTTCATTCTCTGTGGCTCCCGCCTCTGTATCTGTTTCTTTCTGACCTTCTTCTGAAAATCCATCTTCATTGGAAACCAGTGTGCCACCGAATGACCGCAGCCAATATATAAAGCCGTTTTCATCATAATTTGCTTTGAAGCAGAATACAAATCCCAGCCACGAGGCTTTTAATTTGCATATGAAATTGTCATGTTTTTCTGCATAGAACTGATACCGGACAGGAACAAATAACAGTAAAAGCAACAGTACAAGTACAAGTCCTATCAGGATCAATACCGTAAACAGAAGAATCTTTAATATCAATAAGAAAATATGTAACATATGCTCCCCTTATATCACCGCACTGTCATGTCATATAAAAAATAGTCCTTACAATCGAACATTCCGGTCGTACTATATACATCCCGTATAATATCCCTTATAAGAAGAAATGCCCCCATCTTCGTCATTGACATTCCAACGATAAAGATATCATCCATCCGCTTCTTATAGTATGGCTGCAAGAATTCATTTGCCTCATAAACCTCTAACAGCCCGTCCTCAAATAATGGAAGTGTTATGACATAAACATCCGCACAGGGCTTTCGCTTTTTTATTCTTTTTATCAGCCGGGATGCCGTCTTATCCGGCATGACTCCGGTATAAAGATGTTTTGCTACTGTCATTTCTTCACTCCCCTGATCTGTCAGACATCTCTCTAATCTTCCATAATTCCCTGAATGATCACATAACATGCAAGAACCTCGCTGCGGTTTGAACAGCGAACCAGTGCATTATCAATATAATCTTTGATCTCCTGCTGTGTATTAAAGAACACGGGAATGGTTGAAAGGATTTTCGCCATAACCGCACGGTTTACTGCCTGTGAATTTCCGGCAAATACCTCTCCAAATTCTTCTATCAGTTTATCCTTTTTCGCAATAATATATTCAGAATCCGCAAGTGCTCCTGTCTCGATCTTCACGTTGTCGATATCTACAAACATACTGCCTGACAACAATTTCTCCAATGTGTCAATACGATGATAAGCATCCTCCAATCCAAGGCGGATAATATCCGGCTGGTTCGAAGATACAATATCATAGATCGGAGCTTCAAGCACCATACGGTGTTCTCCTGCTTCTTCCTGCGCACCTTCATTTGCAACCAGCATATCATATGCATCTGTCGGAAATTCATCTTCATTCTCCATAGATTCATAGATACGTCTGATGACCGAGAGTGCACGCATACATGATTCTGATACTCCGGACTTACATTCAGCCGCGAGCATCATACTGTACAGATCATTTACCAATTCGATCAGCATCATATAATCGGATACAACGTCATTGATAAAACCTGCACTTTTATCCAGAACAGTTGACAGATTCCGATATCCGTCGAAATCCAGATGTGCATAATCTCCCGCTTTAATGATCTCATACGCTTCATGCAGGGAAGAATATTCTGTCTCGAATTTCTCCGGAAGCTGCAATAAAGCGGTTTCTTCTACTGTCTCTATAAAATCATCCAGTGAACTGATCTCGCAGCCATTATAGATCGATAAGGTCTGTCCGATAATATCGTAAAATCTTGCTTTTGTCATACGAAGCGGAAGCTGTCCTACGATCTGCTGGATCTTTGCATTTACCGCTACCTTATCCTTATCTGCAAAAATGAAGTTAAAAACTTCGGCACTGAACTGTTCAGCATCGAACTCCTCAAACATCTTCTCCAGTTCTTCATCCACGTTTTCCTCGAATCCATATTCTTTTCGGTTCAGGATATATTCGTACAGTTCAAATGCATCTGTATATGCAGTAAGCACTTTCATCTTCTCTGTGATCTTATTTCTTATTCCGGAGATAAGTGCAAGATCTTTGTCATCCAACTGATCTGCATCTCCTGCCAAATAAGTTCCAACCAGCTTGTTGATACCCATAACGCACTCATAGATATAAGGATCTTCTGCAAAATCCTTGTCCGCCATCAACTCACGGATCACAACATAGTTTAATGCAAACTTCTGACAGGCATACTCGAAATCTGCCGTCATGACTGCATCTGCAAATTTTGCAAGGTTCTCATCCATATTATTCTTACGGGTTATCTCTGTGATCAGTTTTTTATCTTCATTATACATAACTATCTATTTATCCTCTCATCCTTAATAAAATCCATATCTTATTATTTATGCTCATGCGTAAACAAATGATCCTGGCAGTATTCCTTATTGCCCGTACATCTGGAACAATAACGGAACTGCATGTCCGGAGCATCCTTGTCTGTGATTCCACATACATAACATTTATGTGTTACATGCTCCGAATTGTTTACACGCACCTGTTTCGCGTAATTTCTCCTTCTCTTGATCTGCTTTGGAGAAAGCCGTCTGAAATCCTTTGTGCTGAAATAGAAAATCACAAAATTCAAAAGTGACATCATGATATTGACACGTCCCATCAGATTTGAATTTATAAAATAATATCCAATAAACACCAGATATAACACAGATAACCATTTCATCTTAACCGGAATGATCATCGCATATAACACTTGCATATCCGGATAACATACCGAAACTGCCAGAAACATGGACAGACAGATATAATAACTGGATACGATGTATATGTGAGAATCCCATGACATCGGAATATGAAATACATACTGGCAAAGTATATATGCGATCATAGTTCCTGCCATCGTAAGAAACATACCACCAAATATATAAAGGTTGTACAAGAATGTACCGATTGACCGCTCTAACAGATTACCGATACTGTAATAAAAGAACAGCATGATGATCGTAAAGATGCTGACACTTAATTCCGGCGGAGTAATGACCCATGTTATCAGTCTCCATACCTCTCCATGCATTACAAATGCAGGCATCAGTATCAGCTTTGTTAAAATCTGTGGTGCAAACATCAGAAGCAAATAGCCAATGACATATCCAATGATCAGATACAGGGTCAGATTCTTGATCGCGTACCGACCGAACTTTCTTTCAAGCTTGTTTATCATCTTCATGAAAGGATCTCCTTTTATTTTTCATTCATAATTTATTTTTGGATATTAACAGACTTGCTATTTCTTATATACAATATCCAACTTCTGAGGGAAGCAGCCATATTCCCAAACATATAAGAATATGGCTGATACGATCCCAGTATTATCAAATTATATAATAGAACGAAAAACTTTACAACATCACAATCATGAAGAATTTCTAACTTTTATATATCTTCTTTGATCACAAGCTCCATGCCGGCAGGCAGAGTAACCTGATTCAGCCCCTTATTATTCTCAAACAATTCTTTTGGTCCGACGCCAAAATACATAAATACATCCTCAAATGTATCCCCTTCTTTTACTGTATAATTGGCAATTCCTGTATCCGGTTCTTCCGACTCCACCGGAATACAGATTTCTTCTCCTACCTGCATATTATAGACATTTACATATGGATTTGCTGTTATGATATCGCAGAGATTACATTTATACTGCTTTGACAGCTTATACAATGTATCTCCTTTTTCTACTACATGGATCATGCCATTACACTGATCAAAATTCTCCATTTTGCACCTTTAAGTCTTTTTTACCAGTATATTCCGTTTATGTAAAAAGTTCCCTTTCTTCTTATTAGAATGCAGTTTTTTCTTTACCGCTTTCTAAAATAAAAATGAAATAATAAAAAATCAAGGGAAATCAATCCTAAAATAAGTATTAAGTTCGTCAGAAAAGGGAAAAAATCATTGTTTTTTGCCAGACGTTCCTCTATAATATATTCGGTTCAATAAAGAGAAAATTTTGCAAAAAGATTAGGATGGTTTTTATGTACAAGTTAGGAATTGACATCGGTTCTACAACTGTAAAGGTTGTCGTTCTCGATGATTCACACAAGATTTTATTTTCTGATTACAGAAGACACTACGCAAATATCAAAGAGACATTACAGGCTCTTATAAATGATGCAAAAGCCAAGCTTGGAGATGTAGAAGTTACTCCTGCGATCACCGGTTCCGGCGGTCTTGCACTGGCAGAGGTTATCGGTGTTCCATTTACCCAGGAGGTAGTCTGCGTTTCCGAAGCATTACAGGACTATGCTCCACAGACAGATGTTGCGATCGAACTTGGTGGTGAAGATGCCAAGATCATATATTTTACAAATGGAATCGAACAGCGTATGAATGGTGTATGTGCCGGTGGCACCGGTTCTTTCATCGACCAGATGGCGACTCTCCTTCAGACAGATGCCAGTGGTCTGAACAAATATGCAAAAGACTATGATACGATCTACCCGATTGCTGCCCGCTGTGGTGTATTTGCCAAGACAGATATCCAGCCTCTGATCAATGAAGGTGCAACCAAGCCAAATCTGGCTGCTTCCATCTTCCAGGCTGTTGTCAACCAGACAATTTCCGGTCTTGCATGTGGTAAACCGATCAAAGGAAATGTTGCGTTCTTAGGTGGTCCGCTTCATTTTCTCCCGGAACTGAAAAATGCATTTATCCGTACTCTGAATCTGACCGGGGATGCGATCATCGATCCGGATCATTCTCATCTTTTTGCTGCAACAGGTGCTGCCCTGAATTCCAAACCGGAAGTATCAAGAACTCTCGGTGAACTTAGTCACTCCTTAGACGGCGAGTTACATATGGCTGAAAATGTACTTCGTCTTCCACCATTATTTAAAGACAAAGCTGACTACGAAGCATTCAAGGCAGAACACAATAAATATAAAGTAAAACGTGGTGATCTTGCTACATACAAAGGAAACTGTTTTATCGGTGTTGATGCCGGCTCTACAACCACCAAGGTTGCTCTTGTTGGTTCAAACGGTGAATTATTATACGACTTCTACAGTAGCAATAACGGAAGTCCGTTAAATACAACGATCAAAGCAATCAAGGATATCTATTCCAAACTGCCGGAGGGTGCTGTCATTGCAGGTTCCTGCTCCACCGGATATGGTGAAGCTCTGATCAAGCAGGCACTTTCTCTTGATTTTGGTGAAGTAGAAACCATCGCCCATTATACCGCAGCAGCATTCTTTGATCCTGAAGTTGACTGTATCCTTGATATCGGTGGTCAGGATATGAAATGTATCAAGATCAAGAACAAAGTCGTAGATAATGTCATGTTAAATGAAGCATGTTCATCCGGCTGTGGTTCTTTCATTGAAACATTTGCCAAATCCTTAAATTATGATATTGCTGATTTTGCAAAGATCGCTACAACTGCCAAGACTCCTATCGACCTTGGTTCCAGATGTACGGTATTCATGAACTCAAAAGTAAAACAGGCACAGAAGGAAGGTGCATCCGTAGCTGATATCTCAGCCGGTCTTGCATATTCCGTTATTAAGAATGCGCTGTTAAAGGTTATCAAGCTGACTGATCCAAAGGATCTCGGTAAGAACATCGTCGTACAGGGTGGTACTTTCTACAACGATGCTGTCTTAAAAAGCTTCGAGGTGATCTCCGGCAGAACTGCCATCCGTCCTGATATCTCCGGTATCATGGGTGCTTTCGGTGCTGCTCTTATCGCCATGAATAAATATAAAGAAGGCTTCAAGACATCCATGCTGTCAATCGATGAGATCAGCAAGCTGACTTATACGACTAACATGACCAGATGTAAGGGCTGTACCAACAACTGTCTGCTGACGGTCAACCATTTCTCAAATGGTAAGAACTTCATTACCGGAAACCGTTGCGAAAAGGGTGTTGGTCTTAAGAAGAATGCAGATAACATCCCGAATCTGTTCGAATACAAATTAAACAGGATCTTCGACTATACCCCACTTACCCCGGATATGGCAAAACGTGGTGTGATCGGTATCCCTCGTGTCCTGAATATGTATGAAAATTATCCATTCTGGTTTACTTTCCTGACAAAGCTTGGATTCTCGGTTGTACTTTCTCCAAAGTCATCCAGAGATATCTATAGTCTTGGTATCGAATCGATTCCAAGTGAATCAGAATGTTATCCGGCTAAGATATCACACGGACATGTTATGTGGCTGTTAAAGAACGGTATTACATCCATTTTCTACCCTTGTGTTCCATACGAAATGAATGAAACACCTGAAGCAAATAACCACTACAACTGCCCGATCGTTACATCCTATGCCGAAAATATCAAAAATAACATGGAAGAATTAAAGGATGACAAGATCACCTTTATCCGTCCTTTCGTTGCACTGGATAATGAACAGGCACTTGTCGATCGTATGTATCGTGAAATGAAGAAATACTACGATGTCACGACCGATGAGATCGCATCTGCTATCCGTGCTGCATATGAAGAAGCAGAAAAGGTAAAGACCGATATCCGTGAAAAAGGTGAAGAAACTCTCCGATATATCGATGAACATGACATCCTTGGTATCGTCCTTGCAGGTCGTCCATATCATATCGACCCGGAGATCAACCACGGTCTTCCGGAACTGATCAACTCTTATAAGATCGCTGTTCTGACAGAAGATTCTGTTGCACATCTGGGACAGGTAGATCGTCCGCTTATCGTATCTGACCAGTGGATGTACCACTCCAGATTATATAAGGCAGCAAACTATGTTAAGACCTGTGACAATCTGGAACTGATCCAGTTGAACTCCTTCGGCTGTGGTCTGGATGCTGTAACGACTGACTGTGTAAATGATATCCTGACCAAATCAGGAAAGATCTATACCGTTTTGAAGATCGATGAAGTAAGCAACCTTGGTGCTGCCAGAATCCGTATCCGTTCATTGATCAGTGCCGTTAATTCCAGAAAGGAACAGCACTATAAGACCTGCCCGTCAAGCAGTGCAATCAACCGAATCGAATTTACAAAGGATATGATGAAGGACTACACCGTTCTTGCACCTCAGATGTCACCGATCCATTTCAATCTGCTGGAATCTGCATTCAAGGTTATGGGACTTAATATTGAGATTCTCCCGGATGCAACCAAAGAAACGATCGATGTCGGATTAAAATATGTAAATAACGATGCATGTTACCCATCTCTGATCGTTGTTGGTCAGTTGATGAGTGCCATTACATCCGGTAAATATGATGTAAATAAACTTGCAGTTATCATGAGCCAGACCGGTGGTGGCTGCCGTGCGACCAACTATGTAGGATTTATCAGACGTGCACTTGCAAAAGCGGGTTACGGTCAGATTCCTGTAATCGCATTATCGGCTCAGGGCTTTGAGAAGAACTCCGGTTTCCCTATCACCTTAAAGCTTGCAAAGCGGGCTATTCAGGCACTTGTCTATGGTGATGTCTTCATGCGTTGTCTTTACCGCACAAGACCATATGAGAAAGAACCGGGATCTGCAAATGCGCTCCATGAGAAATGGGAAAAGATCTGTAAGAAGACACTGGAAGAAACAGGAAGCACAGCAAGATTTAAAAAGAATATCAACGGAATCGTACATGACTTCGATACTCTCCCACTTCTTGACATCAAGAAACCAAGAGTTGGTATCGTTGGAGAGATCCTTGTAAAGTTCCTTCCATCCGCCAACAACCATCTGGTTGATCTGCTGGAATCAGAAGGTGCTGAAGCTGTTATGCCGGATCTGCTCGATTTCTTCATGTACTGCTTCTATAATAATAATTATAAATATGAATACCTTGGTAAAACACACAAAGGTGCGATCATTGGAAATGCAGCTATCTCACTTCTTGAGCATATGAGAAAGCCTGCAACCGATGCCTTAAAGGCAAGCAAACGTTTTGATCCTCCTACTCCGATTAGCCATCTTGCTGAATACGCAAGACCATTTGTATCCATCGGTAATCAGACTGGTGAAGGCTGGTTCTTAACAGGTGAAATGATTGAACTGATCAACAGCGGCGCTGCAAATATCGTCTGCGCACAGCCATTTGCCTGTCTGCCAAACCACATTGTCGGCAAGGGTGTTATCAAGCATCTGCGTGAGGCATATCCTGATGCCAATATCGTGGCAGTTGACTACGATCCTGGTGCATCCGAAGTTAACCAGATCAACCGTATTAAGCTGATGCTGGCGGCCGCCAACAAAAAACTCCGGTAACAAAATACATGCAGTTATAGCTTATGATAAAAAAACAGCTACATATATCCTCTATTCCGCAGATCACTTGCGTTCTGTTTTTCACGTAGCGGTACTAAATTCACCGCTTTCGCGGTTCATTAAGGACCGACGTGAAAAAAGGTCTGCTTCATAGAGATATTGTAGCTGTTTTCTTTTACTCTTTTTTCTGCATGTATTTTGTTCTTATAGAAAGATAAAACCACATATACCATCTATTACACAGATCACTTGCGTTCTGTTTTTCACGTAACGGTACTAAATTCACCGCTTTCGCAGTTCATTAAGGACCGACGTGAAAAAAGGTCTGTTCCATAGAGGTACATGTGGTTTTATCTTATTTACGAATATATCTGTCCAAACAGGCAGATATTTCAGATTTTCTGCTTTTTCTTCAGGATCATGAATGCGATCAGGCATATGATGATTGAGAGCATGGAGCCTGCCGGGGCTGCCCAGCCCATCGGATACAGGGTATCGGGGAAATAACGGGATGCAAGGAAGGCTCCCGGCACACGCATACATACAATGGACAATACATTATGTAAGAATGAGATTCCAGATAAGCCATATGCACAGAAATAACCACTGAAACAAAAATGGATACCTGCTAATATTGTATCCCAGATATAAGACCGCAGATACTGGTCGCCAAGTCTTATGACTGCTCCATTATCAGAAAACATACCGACAATATTACTGCCTGTAAACTGTATGATAACAGATACAATAATTCCGAATCCTACCGCTATACAGATCGCATAACGAAGCGTTGCTGCTGCACGCTCCTTTTTCTTTGCACCAATGTTCTGTGCGGAAAGTGCTGATACTGTCGAAAGCATCGTGGATGGCACAAGGAATACCACACCGATGATCTTCTCTACAATTCCGACAGCCGCCGCATCATTCAAGCCTCTGCGGTTTGCAATTATTGTGATCACGATAAAAGCGATCTGGATAAAGCCATCCTGCAATGCAACCGGAATACCGATCTTTAATATCTGTCCCATCGTTCCTGCATTTGGCTTCAAATCCTTCTTCGCAAGAGAGATACCGGTCTGTTTCTTTATAATTACTGCAAGTGCTATCACCACACTGATCGTCTGTGCTATCGTCGTTCCAAGTGCCGCTCCGGCTGCTCCCATATGAAAAGCCCCGATAAACAGATAGTCCAGTATGATATTTGCCGCACACGCGATCGCAATAAAATACATCGGAGTTTTGGAATCTCCCATTCCACGAAAGATCGAACTGATAATATTATAAGCTGTAATAAATGGAATACCAATAAAGCAGATTGTCAGATAAGTTGCTGTTTCTGATACTGCTTTTGCCGGTGTCGACATAACCGCCACGATCGGATTAACCAGGAATAACCATAAAGCAGTACATATCACCGATACGCCCATGAACAACGTGATCGTATTTCCCACCGTCTTTGATACTTCACCGGAATGTTTTGCACCTACTGCCTTTCCGATCGTAACCGTTGATCCCATCGCAAGTCCAACGATCATAACCGTGAGCATATGCATCACCTGACTGCCTACAGATACGGCTGTTATATTGGCAACACCATTAAACTGCCCTATAATAAATAAATCTGCCATACCATATAATGTCTGCAAAAAGTAAGACAGCAGATATGGTAATGAAAAATATATAATATTTTTAAATATACTTCCCGTTGTTAAATCTCGTTCCATTTTTTCTTGTAATCTTTCTTTCGTGTAGTCCAAAATTTGAAATCAAAGATCATACTTTAACTTCCATAGAAATTTTCTCTATATCAGTATTTTACATCATCCGCATAGGGATGCCACGTTCACTTAAATACTTCTTCAGATCTGAAATCTCAAGCTCTTTATAATGGAATAATGATGCCGCAAGTGCAGCTTCTGCTTTTCCCTCTGTCAGCGCATCGTAGAAGTGTTCTTTGGTTCCTGCTCCACCGGAAGCAATAACCGGCACATTTACATTCTCTGCAATCGTTCTGGTAAGGTCGATATCGTATCCGGCTTTCGTGCCATCACAATCCATACTGGTAAGAAGAATTTCTCCTGCACCGAGTTCAACTGCTTTCATTGCCCATTCTACTGCATCGATGCCGCAGTCAATTCTTCCACCATGTTTGAAGATATTCCAGCCACCATCCGGCCGTCTCTTTGCATCAATGGCAAGAACCACGCACTGACTTCCGAACTTATCAGCCGCTTCTGCGATCAGATTCGGATTGTCGATCGCTGCCGAATTTACTGATACCTTATCTGCTCCCTCGCGGAGAATGGCTTTGAAATCATCAACGGTACGGATACCACCGCCAACCGTAAATGGAATAAAGATCGTCTCTGCCACACGTCTGACCATATCTACTACAATATTTCTCTGATCAGAGGATGCTGTGATATCTAGGAATACAAGCTCGTCCGCACCAGCTTTATCATAAGCTGAAGCAACCTGAACCGGGTCTCCGGCATCTACCAGATTTACAAAATTAATACCCTTTACAACACGTCCGTTTTTCACATCCAGACATGGAATAATTCTCTTTGTATGCATGATTACGCCTCCAATTCTATGAAATTCTTCAGGATCTGAAGTCCAACGGTTGAACTTTTCTCCGGATGGAACTGGCAGGCAAATACATTGCCATGTTCGATCGAAGCATGAATATTCGTTGAGTAAAATGTGGATGCAGCTACATCTTCCTCATGATCTGCCTTCAGATAATACGAATGAACGAAATATACATATGGATGTTCCGGAAGTCCTTTAAATAACCGTGCTTTCGGATTGATATCAAGTGAATTCCATCCAATCTGTGGAATCTTAAGTCCCAGTGCATCCGGAATCCTGAGGATCTGTCCATCTACGATTCCCAGTCCTGTTACTCCCGGTGTCTCCTCGCTTGTCTTAAATAATAACTGAAGTCCAAGACAGATACCAAGAAATGGCTTACCGGAATCAACGACATCATAAATAACATTTTTCAATCCATATTCATTGATCTTTCCCATTGCATCGCCAAAACTTCCAACGCCCGGAAGAATGACTCTGGAACTGTCCATAATGACATCCCTGTCTCTTGTAATTATGGCTTCTTCGCCAAGAAATTGTACGGCTTTTTCGACGCTTTTGATGTTACCTGCATCGTAATCAATAATCGCTATCATTTGTCTATTTCCTTTCAAATCAGGTATAAATCATCCTTTATGAGCAATGACTTTCACTATTATATCACACCAAAAGTACAGTGTCTAATCACTCTATATATTAACTTTTTCTTTTTATTGAACATTTGTTCTATTTATGTTATACTATTGATGTATAATTGAAAAGAACGCAGGATGTGATGTTCCGATTATTAGATGCCCTCTAGTTTATAAAGGAGGGTGATGCCCTATGAACACGCTTGAAGTTTTAACTTTAGTGCTAGTAATTTTTGCGGCTCTGTCTTACATAGACAATCATAATAATAAAAAGAAATAGCATCCTCTACGGCTCAATGTGAAGAATGCTATTCTTTATAGTTTCATTTTACTGAGGGCAAATCGGAATCACATCCGATTCTCTTTCTAAGTAGATTATATACTAGGGCATTTGTTTTTTCAAGTGCCCTTTTTTATCATCCTATGAATTTTATTTCTTTGCGTTTTGTTGTTTCTAAACTCAAGACGATTGTATGAAATCTTACTCTCTTTTCTTTAACTTATACATTCTATTCTTATTTTCACCAATTGGTTCAACATCGTCCATTTTTGAAAGAATTACTCGTGTTCTTTCTGGACTTAATCCTACTACTAATGAAATATCTCTGGCACTCACGAATTCATTGTATTTTAAAAATTTCCTTATCTTCTCACGATGTACTTCTGTTTTTTTTATTTGTTTTTTATCGTTTATTTTTATCGTTTGTTTTTTATCGTTTGTTTTTATCGTTTGTTTTTTTGCGAACTCAAGTGATAAACGAGTTCTATCCGGATTATAACTTTCCTCTACAATAGGTCAGCCCAGCCTTCATTTTCCCAAACCTGATATATATCTGGGATGCCACTTCCGGCTCTTTCTCCAATACCAATCATATTAAACATTTTCATTAAAGTCTTATTTCTTGGATCTGAAATACCGCCGCGAAGCATCTGTTTCTTTCCAGTACGAATACTACCGGGATTCTCAATAACCAGCCTGTCCTCTTCCTTTTTTATCACAACTCCACAAGGTAAAAAGTAATCTGTATTTACCAGGCAATTAACCAACGCCTCTCGAACAGCCTTATGAACCGGTGTATCATCAATTCTTGTGATTCCTTCCAACTTAAAAGGTTTCTTAATATCCTTTGCTATCTTGCTATTCACTCTAAAAAAGAAATCAAAAACATTACCTGACCAATCTCCGGAACTTGATTGAAGACGATCTGTCCATCGGATAGTAGGATCAAGCATTTCTCTGTAATCCAAAAAATACTCCGGGAACTCTCTCACGATATGATATTCTTCTCCAAACATAAGCAGACCTGCCGTCGTAGGATGTTATTTACCATCCTCTCCATACTTGTAGTTGATAAGCCATTGTTTTGTGACACACTATGCAATACTAAAACTATATAATACACAACAAGGCACACCAGATACCTTCGCATCTGATATGCCTTATCCGTACATTCATATTTAATTTGTCGTAATTCATATTTCAGCACAAATATGGTAATATGCTGCTTTTATTTTCTTCCCTACAACCGCAGCTTTGTTCCTTTACTGCCACGTTTACATGCTTTGATTCGTGTAAACAGGATCTCTGTATTATCTACAAAGAAGCTGTCCTTTGTGCTGCCGACTGCTACTTCTTCGATCTCGTCATCATCGGTGATGTTCACCAGACGGATGCAGCCTGCGCCTTTTCCTTTGACCGGAATCTCGCTGATCTGGATTCTCGCATAGTAGCCAAGCATACTCTTTACAACGATGAAATCTTCCATCTCCGCATCATGGATAAAGATAATGTCTTCTTCCTGCTTGGATGCTGCGATCATCTTACGAAATACATCATAGTTATTTCCCGGAACCAGCTTTGCCTGACCATGCTTGGTCACAAATAACAGGTTCTTATCAATGATCTGCTCGATGCAGCACATATATAATATGTTTTCATTTCCATTCATATTGCAGAATTCAAAGATCTGAATGCCCTTATCCGACAATCTGCCGATCAGACCGGAACCATTTCCCTTTTTGCTGGTATTCTTCTTTGCCTGAAGCTTGATGATATCTGAAACTTTGATCATATACATCTGGTTATTATCAGCAAATAC